>PWOI01000039.1 GCA_003557485.1 Elusimicrobiota bacterium
ATATGCGGCCCCTATATTCTTTATTCAGATAAATAGGCATATTCGGAGGAGTTCTTGAATTCTTCTATAGTTCGTATTTGCCCGGCAAAAAAATCGCTTTCAAGGTATAGAAGGTATTCTCGCGAGCGGCTGACATATTCTTCAAAACTTTTCATATTTTCTTCCGATACTGAACTGGCAGGAGGAAACTCAAGAGCCAGAAAATTGACCGGAGTCCCGTTCTGTTCTATCCTGAAACACAGATGAGGGCCCGTAGCTGTGCCGGTCATTCCTACATATCCGATAACCTGGCCCTGGCTTACATTTGTCCCTACCCTTATGCCTGAAGCATACCTGCTTAAATGGGCATACTGTGTTGTATATACAGAATTATGGCGTACCCTTACGGTCTGGCCCCATCCGCCACGCCATCCTACATAAGTAACTCTTCCAGACCCTATAGATTGTACAGGCGTACCGGTAGGCGCTGCATAATCTATTGAAAGATGGGGACGGACCTGACGCGTTATGGGATGGCGCCGTGCATAAGAGAAACCGGAACTTATTCTTGTATAATTAAGCGGCGCCCTTAAAAACTGCTTGCGCAGAGAATTACCCGAAGCATCATAATATCCTACACTTTCTCCGTCTTCGAATCTTACACCGGTATAACTTCCTCTCTGCCCCCTGTACCAGGCCGAATGTATTGCGCCATCCTGTACGGCTGCACCGTTCCGGTAATATCTGTCAAAAACCATCAAAAACCGGTCGCCTGAACGGACTTCGGTAAGAAAATCAACCTGCCACTGGAATATATCGGCAAACCTCATTATCATTGCCGGGGAGAGTCCCGCATCTGCCATACCCTGCCAGAGAGAAGCTGTAACCTCTCCTTTAACAGCAACGGTCTTTATTTCATATTCCGGAACCCTTTCCGAAGAGGAATACCCGCTACTGGTCCGGTTAACAACATATTTAACCAGTGGCGAAGTCTCAAGAGTAAACTTTAAAACCTCGCCGGATGTTGAATGATAAATCCTGTATTGCTGCCCGGGACGGACACGGGAAGGATTGTAGACATCCGAAAGTGCCCGGCTTAAGTTGACAGCCTGAAGAGAGGAAAAGTCCTCTCTGAGAACATTGTATAGACTCTGTCCAGGTCTAATTTCTCCTTCGATTAGCATTATTACCGGTACATTTTTTTTTGGAAAAACTGTATTTCCTGCAATATTTCCTATATAAAGAAGCATACCTATTACCGCTGCAAATAATAGAGCCTTCACCGTCTGTCTATATATGAAAAGTTTAAATGTTTTCAAATTTCTTTCTTTCAAAAAGTTCCCTTGCTTCTTCATCGCTTTTTGAATCAGTCTTTACAAGCCCCAGAGCAAGCTGGTTAGCTACGGCCGATGTAATTATCTCTTCATTACTGCTTAAAGGCGACTCTGTCCCTTTTTTCTCAATAATTATGTAACCCTTTATTTTTTCGTCATCCATTGAAGGAGAGATAAAAACAGAACCCTCTCCTTTGTAAGTTTTGAAAATTTCCAAAGAACCGGCCTCTTCAATAAGAAACGAAGCCTTTTCCTCATCCAATATTAAATTATTTTCAGAAGCGTGCAGATCGAATAACCCTGTGTAACGATTATAAATCATAACAATGCCGCCGGTTGAATCTTTTATTTCATCCATAAGCCTGATTAATATCCTCTGAGACATCTCCTGGGAAGAATAATCAGCGCCGATAATTTTGCCGGTTTCATAAACAGCCACCAGGTAGGATGAAGTCTGTCGGAGTCTCTGTGATATTTCACCTACGGCATTAAAGAGGAATTTGCAGCCGGAATCGGGATATTTAAAAAGAAATTTTTCCATATCTTTATTTTTTATTTTTATGAGGCGGCTTCTACCCGCAGAAACAGCGGAGGCGCTTCTTAGATCATTTCCAAAAAGCCCCATTTCACCGAATATATCTCCCTCTTCAAGCCTGGTGAGAACGCGGCCCTTTTTAGATATTTCTACCTGACCGGAAGCTATAAGATACATGCAGTCACCTTCTGTAGCCTCAGCAAATATCTCCTGTCCTCCTTCATAATCTTCTTTTTGAATATGTGACTGAAGGCCCTGAAGAGCTTCCTCGTCAAAAACGCTGAAAAACCCTGATTTTTTAAGCGTGTCTATCATTTTATACTGTAGGTATCCCGAGATGGGTTTTTACCTGCTTAATATTATTTGCCTTTGAAATGGCCGACTGTTTTGTTATCCTGCCGGACCTGGCCAGTTCAACCAGGTTTTTATCCAGGCTTCTCATACCGGCCTTTCCGCCTACTTCAATAGCATTATAAATCTGATGGGTTTTACCCTCTCTTATGAGATTGCTTATGGCGGGGTTTAATATCATTATTTCCCTTGCCGCTACACGGCCCGGGCCGGTAGCAAGAGGCAGAAGCTGCTGACATATAACCGCCTTGAGGACAACCGAAAGCTGAGTTCTGACCTGTTGCTGCTGGTAGGAAGGAAACACGTCAATTATACGGTCAACCGACTGTGCCGCATCGGTTGTGTGAAGGGTCCCAAAAACAAGGTGGCCTGTTTCCGCAAGGGTAAGAGCGGAAGAAATTGTTTCAAGGTCACGCATCTCTCCTACAAGAACTATATCGGGATCCTGTCGCATAGCCCTTCTTAGAGCTTCTTTAAATGATTGGGAATGGCTTCCTATTTCTCTCTGAGTTATAACGCTCTGGCCTGAAGGATATACATACTCAATTGGGTCTTCTATCGTAAGAATATGAAGGCGCTTGTTCATATTAATTCTGTTTATCATAGATGCCAGGGTTGTTGATTTTCCACTGCCTGTAGGACCGGTAACAAGAATCATTCCCCTCGGCACATCGGTAAGATTAACTATGGTTTCTTCCAGCTCTATCTCGCCCGGATCAGGAATATCAGAAGGAATAACTCTTAAAACAGCCCCGATCCCGTCTTTCTGCTCCAGCACATTTACCCGGAATCTTCCTATTCCCTCTACGGATAGAGAAGTGTCCAGTTCTCCCTCGTCTTTAAATTTATCGATAAGTTTCTCCGGAAGTATTCCGAAAGTTATACGCTGGGTTTCCTCTGCTGACAGGGGTTCAACATTGAGGTTTCTCATCTCCCCGTTTATCCTCAGGAAAGGTTTGCGGAGGGGAACGATATGAATATCAGAAGCCTTATGCTTAACTGCTGCAGCAAGTATTTCTTTAATATCCATTTATTTACCTCCGATACGCCTTGCGTTTTTTTGGGTCAGCGCCTGTTTCCAGAACAACACTTTTACGAAAAAATGCACATACTATTAACCGATACTATACAGTATTTCAATAGTGTTAATATAGCACAAAAGCATCTACATGTAAATACACCTGAACTTATGAATAATTCATCCTTTAAGGTTTGTTTTTGCTACAAGCATCCTGCCGCATATACTGATGCTGTAAGTGCTCAGAGTGGCCATACGGTATGAAATTGGAGCGGGCGATGGGATTCGAACCCACGCCCTTCTCGTTGGCAACGAGACGTTCTTCCCCTGAACTACGCCCGCTCTTTAAGGGCTTCTATACCCGGAAGCTGTCCCCCTTCAAGAAACTTAAGGCTGGCACCGCCTCCGGTTGAAACATGTGAAAAATCTTTCTTCCCGAACTTAAATGTATTGACAGCAGAAACAGTATCACCACCGCCAAGTATTGTAACAGCTCCTTTTTGCGTTGCTTTGGCTACAGCGCTGAAAACCGTTTTTGATCCTTCGGAAAATTTCTTCTGTTCGAAAACTCCCATAGGGCCGTTAAGTACAACAGTTTTAGCTCCTAATATCTTATCTTCAAATATTTTCGCAGTTTTTCGGCCTATGTCAACCCCGGCGAGACTCGAAGGTATATTTATATCCGAAGTTTGTTCTATTTTCTCCGGATTTTCAATTCGATCGGCGACGATATGATCAACCGGGAGAATCAGTTCACAGTTACTTTCCTTTACTTTTTTAAGAATATTTTCAGCTGTAGTTTTTTCATTCTCATCATATAGAGAATTTCCTATTTCGGCACCGGTTTCTTTAAGAAGAGTATATGCCATTGCACCACCTATCAATATGGAATCGGCGCGGTCAAGCATATTCTCAATCAGTCCCAGTTTAGTCTCTATTTTAGCACCCCCCAGGCATACAACAAGCGGCTTCTGCGGATCCAAGGCCATTGACAGGTATTTTATTTCTTTTTCAAGAAGCCGCCCGGCTGCCGATTCAAGTAAACCGGGAACACCGGTCATTGAAGCATGCTGGCGGTGAACTGTGCCGAAAGCATCCTGGACAAAAATATCCGCAAATGATGCAAGAGCCCGGGAAAACTCTTCGTCATTATTTTTCTCTCCCGGGTAAAACCTGAGGTTCTCAAGAACCAGGACAGACCCGGGCTGAAGCGCGGCCGCCATGCGTTTTGCCATTTCACCGGCAGCCTCACCGCAAAAATCAACTTTCGTATCAAGAACCTGACCGAGCCTTTCAGCTACCGGGGCAAGAGAAAACCGGGAATCAACTTCACCTCCAGGCCTTCCCAGATGGCTTATGAGTATGACAGCGGCTTCTTTTGAAAGCAACTCTCTGATTGTAGGAAGAGCTTCCGTTATTCTCGTATCGTCCGTAATTTTGCCATCCTTGAGAGGCACATTAAAATCGCACCTCACAAGAACTTTTTTGCCTCTTACATCAATGCTGTCCAGGTTCTTAAGCATTTTTATTCCATCCCTGCAAACTTTTCAAACAGGTCCACGCACCTTGAAGAATAACCCCATTCGTTATCATACCAGGAAATAATTTTTACCATATTTCCGTTAAGGACACTTGTCATTTTCGCATCAAAAATGCTTGAAGCGGGATGATGGATAATATCGGAAGAAACTATGGGGTCTTCCGTATATTCGAGTACTCCTTTAAGTTCACCTTCGGCTGCTTTCTTAACCGCTGCGTTTATTTCTTCCGCAGTAGCTTCTTTTTCAAGCTCGGCGACGAAATCAACAACCGATCCGTCAGCTACCGGAACTCTCATTGCTATACCATCAAGTTTTCCGTTAAGTTCGGGAATAACTTTTCCGACAGCTTTGGCAGCACCGGTAGTAGTAGGTATTATGTTAACCGCAGCCCCGCGCGCCCTCCTCATATCTGAATGAGGCGCATCCAGAATGTTCTGGTCATTTGTATAGGCATGTACGGTAGTCATAAGTCCTTTTACTATTCAGAAATTTTCGTGCAGTACTTTTGCAACAGGAGCAAAACAGTTAGTAGTACAGGATGCATTTGAAATTATTTTATGTTCGGGCTTTATTGTCTCATCATTTACACCCAGAACTACTGTCGCATCTATTTCATCTTTTGCCGGAACTGACAATAATACTTTTTTGGCGCCGGCCTTTATGTGCCCTTCTATCTGCTCCTTTTTTCTGAAAACACCGGTAGACTCCAAAACATAATCTGTGTCAAGTTCACCCCAGGGAAGCTCTTCAGGGTTTTTTATACCGAGCACCTTGATTTCTTTTCCCATGACTTTCAGGGTATCACCAGAAACCTCTACTTCACCATGAAATCTTCCATGTACAGAATCATATTTTAAAAGAAGCGCCAGGGTTTCAGGGGATGCAAGGTCGTTTATGGCAGTTACTTCAAAACCGCCCCTTTCCATCATTATCCTGAAAACCTGTCTTCCTATCCTTCCAAAACCGTTAATTCCTACTTTAATCGCCATATCCCTTTCTCCTTTCTTAACTTTCTTCTCAATTTAAAATGAATCCAGCTGCGTACTGGCTCCAGTACCATATTCTTTTAGTTCAAACACCATCTCTTCACCATCATGCGAAAGAGAGTACTTTACAACGCCGCCCGGAAGATCATCGTTTATCCATATATTTAACTCACTCTCATCCGAAGCTTTTAAATGTACCAAAGATGCGGTAAAGCTGCCGGCAGGAACCGTTACGCTTTCCTGTCTGACAACAGCGTCACTAATATATTCATGACTAAGCTTCCGGGGAACTTCGGGCAGAAAAGATCTATCTGTAACAGGCAAATCCTGTATTTCGCCTCCATCTATTTTTGCGCGAAGGCGCCTGTAGGTGAAATCACCATGATCAACAAGTGCTTCAAATACAGCGTTCGCTTGCTCTTCTTCTGAGTGATAGATAAGTCTCCACCATTTTCTGTTCCCGGTAAAGCTTCCCAGATAAGCAAGCTCCGTTTCCATTTCTTTTGAACCTTCACTGTATACATTCCATCTCGTCCACTCTCCGGGTTCAAAATCCTTTTGCCAAGGCCATAATCCACCGGGTGAAAACTTATAGCTAAAGATAAGCTGGGAAACCTGAAGAGCCATCTGCTGCTGAACTTCAGAACCTGAAGGCCCGGTTATTTTTGGCCCCAAATCAATTGTAGGACCAAGACTTATTCTCGGTGTACGCGGCGCCCTGGGAACACCCATCGGACATCCGGACAAAAGAACGGAAACAAAACTAAAAAAAAGCGCTTTTTTAAGCATTCGGAAACCTCCTCTTAAAAATCATTTAACATTTTATGTATTTTTTGCATGGTGTCAAATAAAACTCCGGTAGGGAGCATAATACCAGCAACGCTACTCTGCACCGGGATCGGAAGGAAGAGGTGTTTCAGACGGTAAAAAATCGTGGATTTCTTCGTGCGGATCCGCATCGGGGGTAACCCCTGCAGGTTCCCTTAAAGGGAAAAATCCATTATCCGGTTCTGCCGCTGGTTCTCCCAATGCACTAAGTCTCAGGGAGGAAATCTCTCCCCAAAAATAATGTGGGTAATTTAACTGAATATACCTGTAAATATCCGCAGCTCTATATTTATCACCTTTAATCTCGTATACAGCCGCCATTCCCAGCAGCGCTTCAGGGTACAAGTAATGCTCCTGCTCAACAAGTCCGTATTGCTCAACAGAATCTTCGTAACGCTGAAGATTTTCGTAAACTTTAGCAACGGAAATATTAATATGCTCGGATATTGCTGACCTGCTATGGCTTTCAAGCGCAGCTTCAAAGACTTCCGCTGCTCTTTCATCATCGCCCTGCATTGTATACGCAAGGCCTTTCAAGTAATAAGACATCTTTTCTATTCTTGAACCGGGATATTCCCTCTTTAATGTTTTTAATTTGTCTATCGCTTCTTCATATCTGAAAGACTGAAAATCAGCCTGGGCGGCAGCAAAAATTCTTCCCGCTTCCCTGTTACTCTGTATTCTCTGCCTTATCATAACCCCAATGAAAAGAGCTATTACAACAAGGGCAATAACTCCCATTGCAACTTCGTTTTTATTAATTTTTACAAACTCCACTACTCTAAGCACAAATTTTTCCAGCGGATTTTTCTTAAGTTCCTGTTTAACCCATTTCCTAGTCATTTTATCTACTCTTTATCCTTTCTATAAGAAGCTCTGAATTTTTCAGCATTTTACTGTAATAATCTTTCTCCAGGCCGCACTGATCCAGCACTGCGCAGACCTTTTGGATATCCAACACATCCTGCGGGCTGTGACTGTCTGTATTAAGTATAAGCCGGCAGTTATTTTTTATTGCCTCGGTTGAAACCTGTAAGTTCCCGTCCCTATGTCCCGGCCTGGTGGTCAGCTCGATAAAAACATCTCTTTCTGCGGCCTCCTTCGCATGGAGGGGCTCGAGAAATCCCGGATGAGCAAGTATGTCGCAGCAAGCTCTTATAGCAGATATATTGGTCCCGGCAGGAACATTTTCAGCAGTAGTTTCGCCGTGTACTATTACTATTTCCGCGCCAAGTTTTCTTGCCTTCTCCGTCATACGGCCTATATCGGACGGAGGTATATACGTAAGCTCTACTCCGGCAACAACTTCAATATCATATCTCTCAGTCAATTCACTGCAAGCTTTCAGTGCTCCGTTTATTACCTGTTCAATATTTGAATAATCAACATGGTCAGTTAGAGCAACGGCCTTGAGATCGTTGACTTTGCATCTGTACACCAGTTCTGCGGGACTCAATATCCCGTCCGAAAAAAAAGTATGAGTATGTAAATCTATTAATTCCATAATTCTTCTCCTGAGCCAAAAGCTGCTTTTGCTATATTATAAATCTTCCGGTCATTTTGCAACAAAAAGAGTCAATCATTCTCAATCTCATATACTTCAGCATCAAAAACATTTTTATCTGCTGACCCGGTTTTTATTTTTATCTTTTTTCTTATATATCCGGCCATAATAGACCTGGTGGCCGGAATGAGGGCGGAAAAGCCGGCAAGGTCTGTTATAAAACCGGGTGTAAGCAGCATTATTCCTCCGGCCAGAACAAGCGCACCTTCAACTATATCATTTCCAGGAATGACACCACGGCTGAGGTCGTTCTTAATCCTGCTTATTACTCTGAAGCCCTGGCTCCGGGCAAGAGCCGCTCCGGCGGCACCGGTAAGTATAACAACCCCAACGGTCGGTAAAACTCCTATGAGCCGCCCTATTTCAAGCAGTAAAGCCAGTTCTATTACCGGAAGCGCTATAAAGAGTAAAAGCAGATATCCTATCATTCAGTAAAGAAGCCCCGATGCGAGACTTTTAGCAGTATCGGAGCCGGCCAGATGCTCAGTTATTTTTAAAGCAAACGAGATTGCTGTCGCCGGCCCCTGCGAAGTTATAATATTTGAATCAACTACCGTGTCTTTATTTTCATACCTTACCCCTGCGGGCAATTTCTTTTTGAGAGTTGGGTAGCACGTCGCTTTCTTACCTTCAAGTATTCCGGACGGTGCAAGAACCACTGCCGGTGAAGCGCATATTGCCGCAACTATTTTTCCTGAAGAATTCATTTTTTTTATAAGTTCATTAACCTTTTCTGAAGCAGCAAGGTTGTCTGCTCCAGGAATTCCTCCCGGAAGAATAAGCGCATCAAAATCATCCCCGGCACCATCAAGAGAAATATCAGGTTTCATCTTTATACCGTGCGACCCCGTTACTTCTTTTTTTCCAAGACCGGCCGCTATTGCTTTAATACCGGCACGGCGCAATATATCAATACAGGCTACAGCTTCTATCTCTTCAAAACCTTCTGCAACAATTATAAGAGCTCTTTTTTTCATTTATCTCAACCTCATCTTTTACATTTAACTATGTACTGTAATTTTAACAAAGGCTTTATTTATTTCAACTAAACAAGCCGGGCTTTCCTTAACCCGACAGAAGCGTTTGAAACATATATTGCCTCCGCCTCCTTAAATTCCATTCGTGAAATTATCTTTTCAGAAACTTTTGATTTCTCTATAAATCTTTCCCTGACAGTTCCGTTAAGCAATCCGCATCTTAACGGCGGAGTATATAGTTTCCCTTTTTTTACTATGTACACATTTGTCCGGGTCCCCTCTGTAAGTTCTCCCTTTTTATTGAAAAACACGATGTCATAAAGGCCTGATGCCGCAACGCGCTTAAGCTCGGCCGAATAAATACCGCGGCAGGTGGTTTTATGATACAGAAACACATTTTCGGGGTCTGTCGTTTCTTCTGATACTGAAACCTTAATATCTGAGGGAATATCCAGAGGTTTTTCCTCTATAATCAGTTTTCCTTTAATGTCTGCAGTGACTCTTATTCGGCACTCTTCTAAAGAGGGAAGATACGATTTAAGAGCCTGTCTCAGTTTCTCTTCTTTAAATATGAAACCGAAAAATTCTGCGGAAGCCGCGATTCTTTTTATATGCGCCTCCGGATTCTTTAAGCCTTTTCTATAAAGAATAGATTCCATCAGTTTAAACCGGCCGCAAGGCGAAGAAGTAAGGAATTTTCCTTTAAGCAGCGCTTCGTCATATTCCTTTTCAGGAGAAGAATCATAAATTATTCCGCCGCCAACACCCATTTC
>PWOI01000022.1 GCA_003557485.1 Elusimicrobiota bacterium
ATAATTCAGGACGAAACCCCGCATTTACAATCGACTTAAGAGTGCTGAGTTTAACCCCGTAATCAACAACTGCCACTGCCGGAGATTTCTCTTTTCCCTGGTATGAATAGTTTTTGTAGGTTGCAAGGGGGGATTCGTTTATTTCTTCGGCAAGGTCTCTCGTTTCTATGGCAGGGAACATCTCCAGGTGTTTCTGCATCTGATCGGCATCAAAATTGCCGCAGGCAAGAACCCCCTTCATCGCACCCTTCTCTCTTATTTTCTTAACCAGGGCCCGGGTATCTACCCCTTCTATGCCCGGCAGGTTGTTCTTTACCATAAACTCCTCAATAGATTCTTCAGCGAGGTGGTTTGAAAACTTTTTTGAATATTCACGGACAACCAGTCCTTCGCACCAGACGTTAAAAGACTCCGAGTCCGCGCTGTTTACACCATAGCTTCCTATGTGCGGATAGCACATCACAACTATCTGTGAGGCACAGGACGGGTCGGTTATGATCTCCTGGTAACCGGATATTGCTGTGTTGAAAACAACCTCTCCGGCCTTCATCCCCTCCCAGCCGAATCCGGAACCGGTCAGGAGAGTTCCATCTTCAAGAAGAAGTTTCGCTTTTTTTTCTTTCAATTTAGAACCCCTCTTTCTCAATGTATATCGTATCGTCCTTGGACTTGCCCATCGATACCAATACTATCTTTGAAGATGTGAGATCCTCTATTCTTTTGATGAATTTCCTGGTGTTTTCCGGAAGTTTATCGAAATCCGTTATACCGCCCGTGGGCGCTTTCCAGCCGGCAAGAGTTTCGTAAACAGGTTTCACATCTTTAATGACTTTCCGGGAAAAAGGGTAATCTGCCAGAAGTTCACCTTTATATGAGTATCCGGTGCATATCTTGATCTCTTCTACGTCGTCAAGGACATCAATTTTGGTCAGGGCAAGTTTTTTTGCCCCGTTAATCCTGACTGCAAGCTTAAGCTGAACTATATCCAGCCATCCCAGCCTGCGCGGCCGGCCTGTAGTTGCTCCGTACTCTCCGCCTTTTTCCCTTAAAGTATCAGCCAGTTCGCCTTCCAATTCTGTAGGGAATGGCCCAAGTCCCACCCTGGTAGTATACGCTTTAGTAACTCCTATCACTTTATCTATACAGACGGGCGCGACTCCACTTCCGGGGCAGGCTCCGCCTGATACCGGGTTGGAGGAAGTGACAAACGGGTATGTCCCGAAATCACAGTCAAGCATAGTGCCCTGCGCACCCTCAAAAATTATATTTTTTCCGTCCTTCATTTCCCTGTCAAGCATAAGGGATGTCTCCCTGACATACTCTCTTATCTCCGGAAGTATTTCTTTTCTTTTTGCCAGTATTATTTCTTTAAGCTCGTCAGTTTTTTTATAGCGTTCTATAAAATTCTTTTTTTCACGGAGGTTGCGGTCCAAAAGTTCAACAAAAGTATCGTCTTCAATGTAGTCCTGCATCCTTATTCCGACCCTGCCGTATTTATCCTCGTAGGCCGGGCCTATACCCTTACGGGTTGTTCCTATACGGGTTTTTACTTCTTCCCTGAAGCCCTCTTTGTACTGGTGGTAAGGGAAAATAAGGTGAGAGTTTGAAGATATGAAAAGCCTGCCTGTCACTTCTATGCCGCGGTCTCTAAGGAATTTGGTTTCCTCTACAAGTGAAACCGGGTCTATGACAACTCCGTTTCCGATGATGCATTTTTTGTCCGGGTATAGAATTCCGCTTGGTATCAGGTGAAGAACATATTTTTTTCCGTCAAAGACGACCGTATGGCCGGCATTGTTGCCTCCCTGGTAGCGGACAACCCAGTCTGTCCAGTTTGAGAGAAAATGGCAAATCTTGCCTTTCCCTTCATCACCCCATTGCATCCCGACTATAACTATTGCTGACATTTTACGATATCTCCATTTCCCTGTATATTTCTTCTATATCTTTGAGGTAATGATCCATATCCATTACTTCATTAAGTTTTTCTTCGCTCACGGTAAAATTCTCCATGATTTTTTTCTTTACCGCTTCCCTGTCCAGGTCTTTGCTCTGAAATATGTTTTTTACCGAACCGTAAGCTTTTGATCTTGAAGCTCCGCTTTCCAGCAGTACTTTAAGCACTCCCGAAGAAAACAGAAGGGCTCCTGCCTTTTCCATGTTGGCGGCAATATTTTCTTCGTGTACATTTATGTTTTCAAGAACGAATTTAAGCTTCGTAAGTATATAGAACGTGAGAGCGCTGGACTCCTCAAGGATTATGCGCTCATTAGAAGAATGAGAGATGTCTCTCTCGTTCCAGAGAGCTATATTTGAAAGTCCGGTACTCACGAAACCCTTTACAAGACGGGAAAGTCCGCATATCCTTTCGCAAATAACAGGATTTTTCTTATGAGGCATAGCTGAGGAACCTGTTTGCGTGGAAACAAAAGGTTCTGTGACCTCTTTTATACAGTCCTGGGAGAGAAGCCTTATTTCAATAGCAATCTCTTCGGCCATTGCACTCACAAGCGAAAGTATAAAGAGGTATTCGGCAAAAGTGTCCCTGGGTATTACCTGAGAAGAGTCAGGGGCCGGAGCAAGGCCGAGAATATCGAGGATCTTCTTTTGTTCGGCGGGGCTTATAAGTGAATAGGTTCCCACAGCTCCGCTGATCTGCCCGCGCATGATCCTTGTTTCAGCCTGTTTCATCCTCTCTATGTTTCTTTCGGCCCGCTTAAGAACACGGGCAAATTTGAGTCCTACAGTCACAGGTTCTGCAAACTGGCCGTGAGTCCGTCCGCATATCGGGATTTTTTTATATTGAACGGCCAGCGCCGCAAGGGCGGCCCTAATATCTTCAAGTTTCCTGAAGATAGCAGTCCAGCTCTCCTTCATCTGGAGAATTCTGGCCGTATCCATTACGTCTGAAGAAGTCAGTCCTGCGTGAATTCTTTCTGAGCCTTCACCAAGGCGGCGGCATATAATGTCAAGAAAAGAATTAAGCTCGTGGCCGGAAGTTTTCTCTCCCTCCCGTATCTCTTCGGGAGTAATTTCAAGTTTTTCAAGCCGTCCGGCAAGGTCATTGTCGTTGCGTGCCTTTAAAACAGCTGATTCTACATCAATCCACTTGGCGTAGTAATTATCCTCACCCCATATATTTTTCATCTCCTGCAGAAAATATCTGTCTATCATTATTATGCTCCTTTAGAAACGTAAAACGTAGGGTCTGACCCTACTTTTTAAGTTTTTTTGCGATTATGTTTATTGCCTCGGGGTAAGCCCGGTGCTCTTCTTTTAAGACACGACGGGCAAGTTCTTCTGGAGTGTCTCCGCTTTCAACGGGTACTTTTCTTTGAAGAACTATCTCCCCCGTGTCATACTCTTCTTCAACTATATGAACTGTACAGCCGGATTCTTTCTCCCCGGCTTCAAGGACTTTCCTGTGCACTCTGATTCCGTACATTCCCCTGCCGCCGAATGATGGAAGAAGAGCCGGATGTATATTGAGTATTCGTCCTCCGTACTCTTTTACAATGTTCTTTCCGAGCTTTTTTAGAAAACCAGCCAGACATATAATATCGATTTTTTTCTCTTTTGCAAGCCTGAGTATCTCTTCAGAAAAAGCTTCGTCACTGTCGTAGCCCTCTCTATCAATAACACAGGATTCAATTCCCGAACCGGCGGCCCTGGAAAGAGCATAAACTCCTTCTTTACTTGAGATTACAAGTTCAACCTTACCGTCTATTTTGCCGCTGCGGCAGGAATCTATTATAGACTGGAGGTTTGAGCCACCCCCTGAAACGAGGACGGCGATTTTTATCACTTCACTTTCCCCAGTATTTTTGCCCCGGTCAGGCGGCATACTGAATCCGCCGAGTTTTCATCAAGGACCATGAGCATTCCTATTCCCATATTAAAGACGTTTTCCATTTCGGCGGGTTTTACTCCGCGTTCCATAATAAGAGAGAAAACTTCGGGCGGTTCAGGCAGAGAAATATCTGCGCTCAATTCTTCAGGCAGGAGCCTCTTTAAAGCCCTGTTTGTTCCGCCGCCTGTCACGTGTGCCAGGTTTTTTATTCCAGACGGTATTTTTCCGTCTATTATAAGCTCGGAATATATCCTGGTAGGAGCAAGTATAATATCCCTGTATTTTTCCACTTCCTCTTCATTGAAAACCTTTCGCACGAGGGAGAAACCGTTTGAATGAACGCCGCTGGATGCCATTCCCGCTATAATATCTCCTCTGTTGACGGAACCCATATCAAATTCTTTCAGGGGAACCCCGCAGGAAAAGCCTGCAAGGTCGTATTCTCCGTCCCTGTACATGTCCGGCATCTCGGCAGTTTCAACGCCCAGAAGAGCGCAGCCGACCTGCTTGAGTCCGGTCTCTATGCCATTTATAACCTTAAGAAAAACATCTTCTTCAAGGCGGCCGCAGGCAAAGTAATCCATAAAAAAGACCGGTTTTACCCCTCCGGCTATAAGGTCGTTGACATTCATAGCAACAAGGTCTATACCTGCAGTTTCGTGCAGGCCGAATTTTTTGAGGAGGAGAATCTTGGTGCCAACGCCGTCGCAGGTGGCCGCGATTCTTGTGCTGCCGGTCTCAACAACCCCCGCATATCCGCCTACAGATGAAAATCTTTTCTTCAGCTCTCTTACAAGCTTTTCGGCGCCCTCTACATCTACTCCGCTGTCTTTATAGGTAGTCATAATTACCTGGACATCATCATTCTTAGGCCGTTGCTCACGCTTTCGCTGTGATTTGCAACCCGTCCGAGAATGAATATGAGATGTGTTACGTGATATATATACTGCATATCCTTACCTGAATTAAAAACTTCCTTAAGAAGCGCTCTTTCCATTTTGTCGGTTTCTTCCTCCTCAAAATGGAGGGTTTTAAGCTGCTTCTTTATCTCTTTCCTTTCCCTGCGCGATATAGCGGTTATAAGCCGGTGTATATTTTCTACAATTGATACCAGTCGTTCTACTATTTCAATAGTCTTGTCAAGGTAAATCAGAATATCTTCCCTGACGCTTTCGTCTATTTTTATTTTTCTGAAGGAAAGCCAGATAACTGCGTCTTCGCAGGAGTCAAGCACGGCGTCCTGTTCCTTAAGTGTGCCGAGAAAGTCCATCCGGTCAACAGGAAGAAAAACCCCTTTTGGCATATGGTTGCGTATATTGCTTTTCACCCAATCGGCTTTTCTTTCTATTTTCATTACTTCAACGGCAATATCGTTAAATTTATCATAATCTTCTTTAAGATATGCCAGTATTGCTTCTTTCATTTTTTCCGCACCTTCCCTGACATGGCCGGAATGTTTTTTTAACCCTTCAAAAACCGACTGTTTCCTGAACATTTTATTAATTATTGCTCTCATTTCCGCCTCCTGTTTTTCTTGGTTTTGCCATACTGATTATACTCTTATAAGCTTTTTTTTCAAACTAAATAAAAATGCCTCTTGCCAGAAATATCAGGTAACCCAGCAAAGCGGCTATCGGCAGCGTAACTATCCATGCCAGAATAATCCGGTTTAGTATCCTGAAGTCCACGGCCTCAAGCCCCCGTGCAAGCCCTATTCCTACAACGGCTCCGACTACAGCATGGGTAGTTGAAACGGGAAGCCCCATCTTAGAGGCGATAATAACGGAAGTAGCCGCCGAAAAAGTTATTGAAAACCCCCTGGTATTTGTAAGCTCCGTTATAGAACATCCTACTGTCTTTATTACCTTGTACCCCCAGGTAAATATACCCAGGGAAATACCGAACCCTCCTATTGCAAGAACATAGCCGGGAACCTCTACAGCGGCTCCAATATAGCCGTGTTCGTATATAGACAGTATTCCTGCCAGCGGCCCGACTGCGTTGGCAACATCGTTTGCCCCGTGCGCAAAAGCCACATAGCAGGCGGTAATTATCTGTAGGATCCTGAAAATATTTTCAGGATCATAATTTTTTACCTTCCAGCTGATAAGGAATGATATGAAAGCTGTTGCTGCAAGGGAGAATAGCGCCGAAATGGAAAAAACATATGAATCGCTCAGCTGTAGATTTTCTCCCAGCGGCGTTTTAAAAAGGAAAGAAAGAAATATTATGTAGAAAGTAATAAAAATAAATACAGGAAAATATTTTTTCACCCTCTTTTTTCCCTGCGGCGTAGGAGGAAACGAGATACTGATCACTTTAAAAAGAGCAAAAGCCAGTATTCCGCTGAAAACGGGTGAGCTTACCCAGGAAATTGCTATATGCCCTATTCTTTCCCAGGCAATCATTGAAGCGCCGCCGGCGGCTATGCCAACCCCCGTAAGGGCTCCTACGATAGAGTGGGTAGTTGAAACCGGCATTGAACGCCATGTAGCCAGGAATACCCAGAGCGCAGCAGCAAGTATTGCGGCAAAAAGCGCAAAAGCCATCACCTGGGGCTGCCCGGCAAAGCTTTCGGGTGATATTATTTCAGCCCGTATCGTCTGAGTCACATGGGTTCCTACGAAATAGGCTCCTGCAAATTCAAGAACGCCGGCTATTATTACAGCCTGCTTGAAAGTTATTGCCCCGGCCCCGCATGCGGGGGCCATGGAATTGGCGGTATCGTTGGCCCCTATATTCCAGGCCATATAGAACCCTACCGCTATTGCTGCTATAAGAAAATATATTGACATTGTATCCTAAGATGCCGGATTAGCCGGTCTGTTCTTGGAATCCTTTTGGATTTAATACCTCACATCCTGATTTCCTGTACGCTAAGAGCCGCCGGAAAAGGCATACCGTTTTTTCAGTTATTCGTTTATGGTCCTGTCAGATTCGAGAACCTCGTTCTTTTTTTTCTGCTGGTATTCTTCAACCTTTGCCCTTACCGATGAATTTTCCACACCTATGATTTTTGCCACAGCCAGCTCTGTGTTGTCAGGTGAAAGAACGGTTAAAGGTGCTACTCCCGAAGGCATCCTGAGTGTTGAGAATATATCAGCCCAACCCCAGGTGCCCCCTATGACAGGCGAAGCCACGACAGGTTTTTCCGTAGAGGCTTCTACGACACCGCTGAGAGCATTGCTTCTGCCGGCTACAGTAATGTAAAGGGAGGCCTTGTTTTTGTTCTCTTCAATTATTTCAAAAACCCGTCCGGGCACCTTGTGGGCAGAAGCCACGTGCATTCTGGAGCTTATTCCGAACTCTTTGAGGTTCTCAGCGATCTTTTCGCAGTGAGGCTTGTCGCTCCCCGACCCCATAATTATAACTGCGTGTGTGTTTTTGTGCTCCGTATTCATTTTCTATCTCCTTCTTTCCAGTTCCCTGTACCCTATATCCTTCCTGTAATACATATTCTCAAAGCTTATCTTTTCAATTGCCTCGTAGGCCTTGTTTCTGGCCTGGATTATGTCCCTTCCGCATGCGGCAACATTAAGAACCCTGCCCCCGGAGGTATAAAGCTGCCCGTTTTTCAGCTCAGTGCCGGCATGAAAAATTTGAACTCCGTCAGGAATATTTTCCCGGGTAATTTTAATTTTTTTACCCTTCTCGTATTTCCCGGGATATCCGCCCGAAGCAAGAACTACGTCCACGCATACCAGATCTTCCCATTTCAGGTCTATTTTCTCGTCGTTTTCAACAGCTGAGAGAATATCAATAAAATCGGTTTTTAAAAGGGGGAGCATCGCTTCCGTCTCGGGGTCACCGAACCTTACATTAAACTCCAGAACCATCGGGTCTCCGTCATGGATCATAAGCCCGATATAAAGGACTCCCCTGTAATCTATTCCTTCACTTTTGAGCCCTTCAGCCACCGGTTCAATTATTTTTTTCTCAACTTTTTTCAGTATTTCGGAGTCTACAGCGCCGGTCGGAGCATATGCCCCCATTCCTCCGGTATTGGGGCCCTTATCCGACTCAAAGGCGGCCTTATGGTCCTGAGAGGGCAGCATTACCGAATAACTGCCGGGAGACATCAGAACTATTATGGATGCCTCTTCTCCCCGGAGCATATCCTCAATTATGATTCTGCTGCCTGCGCCGGCAAATTTTTTCTCCTGCATTATTTCTTTTACGGCACTAAAAGCTTCTTCACGTGCGCGGCATACATAGACCCCCTTGCCGGCACAGAGCCCGTCTGCTTTTATGACAACGGACTCTTTGCTTTTCAAGAAATCCAGCGCATCATCGGCCTCGGAAAAAACTTCAAAGGAGGCGGTAGGTATATTATATTTTTTCATAAAATTTTTGGCAAAAACCTTGGAACCTTCAAGCATGGCGCCTCGCGCACAGGGTCCCAGCACGCTTATTCCGCAGGCACGCAGTCCGTCGGCAAGGCCTTCAACCAGTGGCTGTTCCGGGCCGACTACTGCAAAATCTATCTTTTTTTCTTCTGCAAACCTGATTACTCTTTCATTTGAAAACGGAATATTTTCGGGGATCAGGGCCCGTCGCGCCATTCCGCCGTTACCGGGAATAGAGTAAACTGACCCGGCTTTTTCGGAAGATCCCAGTTTCCAGGCAATAGCGTCTTCCCTGCCCCCTCCCCCGATAACAAGAACTTTTTTCTTCATAGAGAATATTTTCCTGTAAAACACGAGAAGCAAAAGTTGTCCCCGTTTCCCCCGCCGCAGGCTTTTTTGAGGCCGGAAGGCGAAATATGATAGAGGCTTTTTACTCCAAGATAGCTTTCAATAGACTTTATATTTTTACGGTTGGCTATAAGCTCTTTCTTTGTAGGCGTATCTATACCGTAAAAACAGCTGGAGGTTATAGGCGGGGAGGATATGCGCATATGAACCTCTCTGGCCCCGGCTTTTTTTATCATACTTACCAGTTTCCTTGAAGTTGTCCCGCGCACAATGGAATCATCAACCATTATGACTCTCTTTCCCTTGACCGCTTTCCTTATCGGGGTATGCTTTATCCTCACCGCAAGGTCCCTTATCTCCTGGTGCGGGGCTATGAAAGTACGCCCTATGTAATGGTTTCTAAGAAGCCCGAATTCAAGGGGTATCCCGCTCTGGCGCGCATAGCCAAGCGCCTGGACATTGGCAGAATCAGGAATAGGCATAACTATATCGGCGTCTACCGGGGATTCAATGGCAAGCTGCCTGCCCATATTAAGACGGGCCTCGTAAACACTCTGCCCGAAAACATAAGAATCGGGTCTGGCAAAGTAAATAAGCTCAAATATGCACTGACAGGGATCTGCTTTCTCCAGGAAAAAGCTTTCTGTTCCGTCCTTGCTGACTTTTACTATCTCTCCCGGCTCCAGTTCCCTCTCGTAATCGGCTGCCTCTATGTCAAAGGCGCAGCTCTCGGATGAAAAAAGAACAGCGCCGTTTTTTCTTCCCATTGCAAGGGGCCTGAAACCCATTGAATCCCGCGCGGCATAGAGCTCCCCGGGAAAGAGTATCAAGAGGGAAAAAGCCCCTTTGAGCCGGTTAAGCACACTCATCAGCCTTTTCTTTCTGGAACCTTTTTCCCTGGCGTACATTTTAAGAATAAGCTCGCTGTCGGTATCGGTTGAAAAAATAACGCCGTCGTCTTCGAGCTCCCTGCGGATCTTTTTTGAATGCGCTATAGCTCCGTTATGCGCTATTGCAATAGGGATATCTTTGTGGCGTACAAGTATTGGCTGGATGTTTTCTTCCATATTCTGCCCGGATCTGGAGTAATGAACATGGCCTATTGCGTTTGACCCCTCTATGCCTTCAATATCCTTGCCGGCAAAGACCTCGCTTACCAGCCCCATACCTTTCCTGGTATGAAACTCTCCATTATCATCTACTACAAGTCCGGCGCTTTCCTGACCTCTGTGCTGAAGAGAGAAAAGCCCCAGATAGGTAAGCTTGCCGGCAAGCTTATGCCCGTAAACACCGAATAAACCGCAGTATTCCTTACGCATTATTAAAAATTATTCCCAT
>PWOI01000007.1 GCA_003557485.1 Elusimicrobiota bacterium
AAGGATTGCCCTTACTGCAGGAGCCGTTGCGGCCCTTATTCTTGCATTTTCCGGCCTTTTCAGCCCTGACGGGGTCAATGCGGAACTTGATTATTACATTGAAAACCAGCTGGATGCGATTTTCGGGGAAGGGCTCCGTGAAGATATCTCTTCTTACGGGGAAGGCTGGCAGAGAGAGATTGAAGATGCCCTGCTGGAAGGATAACTTTAAATATATTAAGGAAGTCAGAAACGGCGCTGAAAAATCAGGTTTGAACAGCGCTTCAGGAGGTAAGATGAAAAGTAAAATTTCTGTTTTAATGGTTTGCCTCGTTGTTTTTTCCGGGTCGGCGCTGCTCAATGCAGCTGGCAGGCGTGAGCCGGAGGAAAAAACATACAGGAGAGGGCCTGCTCAGGAAACCGGGCGTCACCGGGGCCGTGATGCGGGGAAGATGAGAGAAAAGCTCAATTTAACCGATCAGCAGCAGGTTAAAATGAAAGAAAATTACCGGGCCGGAATTAAAGAAAGGAAAGAAATATCCAGGAACCTTTCGGAAAGATTCGATGCCCTCCGGGAAGTTCTCTCTGCAGATGAGATAGACCGCGAAAAAGCTGACAACATCATAGATGAAATCAGCGCGATACAGGGTGATCTGCTGAGAAGGCGTGTCAGGGGTATTTACGAGTTTCGCGAAACCCTTACAGAGCAGCAGTGGGAGAAACTTAAAGAACGCGGAATGATGCGGATGCTTGGGCCGGAACGCCTTAAGTAAAATAAACGCCCTATAGACTTGATGAAGTTTATTTTATTTCTCGCTTTTTTTATTTTTACAGCGGTAAGCTCTATAGCCGCAATGGGGTGGGAGGAGATACTGCAGACTGCAATGGAAAACAATCCTGCGCTGCGTACCGCTGAAAACTCGCTTAAATCCGCTGAATATGCGCTTAAAAGCAGTTATTCTCCTTTTATGCCCAGGGTCTCGGCCTCGGCAAGCAGGGGGCTGACCCATGACAGATCCTCTGCCGGGTTGTCAGCAGGCATCTCTCTTTTTTCAGGGGGGGCAAATATCTCCTCCCTCGGGAAATCAAGGATATCATACCAGAGGGAAAAGGAAAACTACCGCAGGACCCTTTCAAATACTGTCTACAACCTCAAGACTGCCTATGCAGGCCTCCTCAGGGCCGTGGAGGAAGTCAGTCTGTCGGAGGAAATTTACAGCAGGAGAGAAGAGAATTACCGCATAGTCGAGCTCCGATACGAAGCGGGAAGAGAAGACCGCGGAGCCTATCTCCGCGCGGATGCCGACCTTGCCCGTGCCCGTATGAACCTTTCTTCGGCGAAGAGGGACCTTGAACTCAGTATCCTTAACCTGCTCAAGGAAATGGGCCTTGAAGAGAGAAGAACCATAGATATTGAAGGCACGCTGGATATAGAGAGTCTTCCCTCGGAACCGGAGATTGAAAAACTTGTTAAAGAGACTCCCGAATACATTATTCGGACTCTCGGTATTGAATCCGCTCTCTATGACCGCCGGATAAGCCGCTCCGGTTTTCTTCCGGACATTTCCGTTTCAGCGTCCCGTTCATACGATATTGACGGTTTTGATTTTACTCCTGCCGGGGATTGGTCAGCGGGAATAAGTTTCTCTGTTCCCATATTTACGGGTTTCAGGAATAAATACAACTTGAAGAGTTCAGATATCGCGATTATGACTGCGAAGGAACAGAAGAGGGGGGCGGAAATGGATATTTTTTATAATATAAAATCGGCCTTTTCTTCCCTGGAGAATGCCAGGGAGAGAATAGCGGTCCAGGAAAAATATTTCAGGGCCTCAAGGGAACGCGCGGAAATTGCCCGTGAGAAATACTTAAACGGACTTATTTCATACCAGGACTGGAATACAATAGAAAATGATTATGTAGGTGCGCTTGGAACTATGCTTGGCGCCAGGCATGCGCTCTTTACTGCGGCGGCGGCCTGGGAAAGGGTACTGGGAGAATATTAAAATGAGAGCGAAAAAAACCACAGCGGTTCTGCTGGCGGCAGTCCTGATTGCGGGGACGGCCTTTTACTTAAGCCGCCGGCAAGAAGAGGAAGAAACTATATACCGGATAAGGCCTTTCCGGAGAGATATATCCATAACTGTTTCAGCTTCAGGATATGTGCGTCCGAGGAACCGGCTTGAAATTAAGCCTCCTCTTGCAGGCCGCGTGGAGGAAATACTGCTCAGGGAAGGGGAAACCGTTAAAGCAGGTGAGATAATTGCCTGGCTCAGTTCTTCTGAAAGGGCGGCGCTTCTGGATGCGGCAAGGGCCCGCGGGGAGGAAGAACTGCGCAAATGGAAAGAGGTTTACAGGCCCACCCCTGTTATAGCTCCTCTTGACGGGTTTGTTATCAGGCGCAATATCGAACCGGGCCAGTCTGTCGGGGCCCAGGAGGCGCTTCTGGTTATGGCGGATGAACTTATAATAAGGGCGCAGGTTGACGAAACAGACCTGAGGAAGATAGAAATAGGGCAGGAGGCGGAAATAACGCTGGATGCCCATCCCGGCAGGAAAATAAACGGTTTAATTGAGCATATATCATACGAATCCGAAGTTGTCAGCAATGTTACGGTTTACAATGTGGATATAAGGCCGCTTCAGGAAGCGGGTGTTATGCGTTCAGGTATGAACGCTATGGTTGAGGCTCTGATAGAAAAAAGCGAAAACGCCCTGCTTGTGCCCGCCTCGGCGATAGAAAAGGGTGACGGCCTCAGTTTTGTCAGGGTAGCATCCGGAAACGGTTTTGAGATGAGAGAAGTCAAAACCGGAATAAGCGACGGCAGCAATACCGAAATTATCTCCGGCATAAGCGGCGGCGACACCCTTATAATCTCCCTTGACCCGAGTTCAGGCGTTGGCCCCCGTTTCCGCGGCGGATTGCCGGGAATGGGCGGGCGCTAACAGCTGTAAGTTGATAGATATAAGTTCTGTCAGTAAGACGTACCGTTTCGGGGATATAGAAGTAAAAGCCCTCAAAAACGCTTCGGTTTCTATAAAAAGAGGTGAATTTGTTTCAATAACAGGCCCCTCCGGAAGCGGAAAATCCACCCTGATGCACATTATGGGCCTTCTGGATACTCCCGACAGCGGGAACTATTTTCTGGAGGGCCGGGACGTCTCTGCTCTTCCTGAAAAGGAACTGGCGCTTCTGCGAAACCGCAAACTCGGGTTTGTATTTCAGATGTTTAATCTTCTTCCGCGCCTGAGCGCGAGGGAAAATGCCGCGCTGCCTCTTATATATGCGCCTAAATCCGCATGGAAAGGCCGTAATTGCCCCCAAAAAATGCTTGAAAAAGTCGGCCTGGGGTCACGGGCTTCTCACATACCTTCAAAGCTTTCAGGAGGCGAGAGACAGCGCGTTGCTATTGCAAGGGCGCTGATAAATAACCCCAGGATAATTCTTGCAGACGAGCCTACGGGAAACCTTGATTCTGTTTCTGCCGGAGAGGTAATAAGAGTTCTCAGGGAGCTAAGTGATTCGGGAATAACCGTTGTAATGGTTACCCACGAGAAAACTATTGCGGAAAAAACAGACAGGATAATAGAGCTTTTTGACGGGGAAATAGTCGCAGACAGAAAAATAAACAATAAAAAAACTCAGGAGGTTCCCGGATCCTTCAGTAACGGCCGGAGTAAACGAAAACTGGTAAATTTCCATAAGGTAAAGAATTATTTTATGCAGGCATTCCGCGGCCTTATGGCAAACAAATCCCGTTCGCTGCTTTCGGTTCTCGGGGTTCTCATAGGAGTTTCTGCAGTTATTACCATGCTGGCTCTCGGAAGCGGGGCGCGCGATGAGATAAGCCAGCGTTTTGCCGCGATGGGGGCAAACCGGCTCTCTGTCAGTCCAGGACGCAGAAGGCTGGTCTCCACTCCCGCCAGCATTCCCCGTTTCACTATTGAAGACGCGCGGGCCATAGGCAACATACAGTTTGTCGAGTATGTAGACCCCAGGGTAAGCGGTAATGTCACGGTAATATACGGCAACAGGAATACTCAAACAACTCTGCGCGGAGTATCTCCAGCATACAGGCACCTGGAAGCGGAAGCTGAGAGAGGGCGGTTTTTCACTGATGAAGAGAACGCTGCCAGGGAAAGAGTTGCTCTTGTAGGAAGAACTGTCCTCAATGAACTTTTCCCCGCAGAAAATCCCGTGGGGGCGGAAATACGGATAAACCGTATAAATTTCCGCGTAATAGGAACTCTCCCCGAAAGAGGGTCTACAGGCTGGCGCGACAGGGATGATGAGATTGTAATACCTATAAATACGGCAATGCACCGGGTTTTGGGAAGTCGCTATGTGGATGTTATAGAGGTTCAGGTTTCCGGGGACCGGTGGATGAATTACGTAAATTCAGAGATAAACAATGTTATATCAAGAAGACACTCCCTGCCGGATACTGACGATGAGCTCGTAAGGATACGCGATATGGTTGAAATACAGCAGGCAATGGAGGAAACAGCTCGTACTTTTTCCTGGCTGCTAGGATCAATAGCATTTATAAGCCTTCTTGTAGGCGGAATAGGGATAATGAATATAATGCTGGTCTCCGTTACGGAAAGAACCCGGGAGATAGGACTGAGAAAAGCAATAGGAGCCAACAGATCCGATATAAACCTTCAGTTCCTTATAGAAGCCGTATCAATATGCCTTGGCGGCGGATTTCTGGGCATACTTGCAGGTTGGGGAGCATCCAGGTTAATAGCCAATCTGGCCGGCTGGTCTATGCGGGTAACCGTTGAAGCTGTTCTTCTTGCCTTTGTTTTCTCTGCCGGCGCCGGGGTTTTCTTCGGGATATGGCCCGCAAAGAAGGCCGCCAACCTTAATCCCATAGACGCTTTGCGCTACGAGTAACAATTCAAAACCTTTTAATCACTTTTACATACTGGTGTTTTATGTTATAATTTTCGTGCAGGTAATCTGAGGTATTCAGAGCAACTATTAATTATATGAGTGATATAAAAAATGGAAGTGCCCCCTTTTTTTCGGTTATAATTCCGGTTTATAACCGTGAGAAGCTTATAGTTAAGTCTATCGGTTCTGTTCTGGGACAGAGTTTCAGCGACTTTGAACTTATAGTAGTTGATGACGGGTCTTCCGACGGAACAGAAGTAGCCGTAAAAAAATTCAAAGACGGGCGCCTCAGGTATGTCAGACAGTCCAATGCAGGGCCTGCAGCGGCCCGAAACAGGGGGATAAGAGAATCACGGGGGAAATACCTTGCATTTCTTGATTCTGACGACTGGTGGCTTGACGGTAAGCTTAAAGAAACCGCTGATGCAATAGAAGAGAACCCGGGGTGCCTGATTTTTCATACAGAGGAAAAATGGTTCCGGGGAGGCAAGGTTCTTAACCAGAAAAAAAAGCATGCAAAACCTTCCGGCCGGGTTTTTGAGAGGTGCCTTGAACTCTGCTGCATAAGTATCTCAACGGCTGTGGTCAGAAGAGATGTTTTTGATAAGACAGGTTTTTTTGATGAAAGCCTTCCGGCCTGCGAAGATTATGATTTCTGGCTTAGGGCAAGCGTTTTCTACCCGGTCTTTCTCATAGATAAAGTACTGACTGAAAAAGAGGGGGGCCATAAGGGACGCCTTTCCCAGAACCCCGGCCTTGACAGGTACCGCATAGAGTCAATAAAAAATATTATTGATTCCGGTGTTTTGGATAAAGAGAAAAAAGCTCTGGCTCTTGAACATCTTACGGAAAAATGCCGGATATATGCCGGCGGATGCTTTAAACGGGGTAAAAACCAGGAAGGTAGAGTATATAGAGGAATTGCGGGAGGATATAATGGCGAAAAAAATTAAAATTCTAAAGTATCCCGCGGCGGCACTTTTTTTTGCCGCGGCAATATCGCTGATTATTGTTTCACTTTCAGGGGAGGAAAACAAAATGAGCAGTACTATACGTCTTCCGGAACCGGTCACCGATGGCAGGGTTTCAATAGAAGAAGCAATTAATTCAAGAGAATCCGCCAGGAGTTTCAGTACCGATGCATTGAGCCTGGAAGATATCTCGCAACTGCTCTGGGCAGCGGGAGGGATGAGAGTTGACGCAGTTACCAGGCACTCAAGAACCTATCCGTCAGCAGGGGCTATTCATCCCCTTGAGTTTTATGTTGCTGCGGGAAACGTTGAGGGTCTTGACGCAGGGCTATACCGGTATATTCCTTCAGAACATGCTCTTGGAGCCATAGAAACCGGTGATAAGCGTTCCGGCCTTGCCAGGGCTGCGCTTGGCCAGGCTTTCATTGGGCGGGCGCCTGCTTCAATTATAATAAGCGCTGATTTTGACAGGGTAACCCCGCGTTACGGTGAAAGGGGTAAACTGAGATATGTCCCTATGGATGCAGGACATGCCGGACAGAATATTTATCTTATAGCGGTTTCCCGCGGCCTGGGAACAGTGGCCGTTGGGGCTTTCAATGATGCAGAAGTTTCGGGCGTGCTGGACCTTCCCGGCAATGAAACTCCTCTTTACATATACCCGATCGGAAGGGTGACAGAGTGAAAGCGTACGAATCTGAAAAAATAAAAGAAGAAGGGCGGCTAAAAAGGGCGCAGGCCGCTTACAAACCTGTAGCTTTTTCCTTTGTCTCAAATATTTTTCTTTTTCTGCTTAAACTCTGGGCCGGCATCATATCCGGTTCTGTCGCTATACTTGCCGACGCAGTCCATACCGTTTCCGACAGCGTTACAACTGCGGTTGTCTTTGCCGGATTCAAACTTTCAAAAAAACAGCCTGACGAGAAACACCCGTTTGGGCACGAAAGGGCCGAAAAAATAGCTGCTCTGGTAATAGGAGTCGTGCTCTTTATGGTTGCAGGAAATTTCCTGCTGCTTTCACTGCGCAGGATAGTTGCCTCCGAACCGGCCGAATTCGGCGCGGCGGCTATATGGGTAATGGCTGTTTCTGTCCTGCTGAAAGAGATTCTTGCCCGATATTCAATAGGCACAGGCAGGAAAATAAAATCCGATTCCCTTATAGGTGACGGATGGCATCAAAGGAGCGATGCTGCAAGTTCAGCCATTATACTGGCCGGAATAGTTGCAGGACGGAGCATATGGTGGCTGGACGGGATGCTTGGCGCGCTTATTTCTCTTCTGCTTTTCAAAACCGCCTACCATGTCGTAAGGAAATCAGCAAGCTCCATTCTTGGGGAATCAATCAGCGATGAAGTTGCGGATATGCTGAAAGAAATAGTCAGGCGGACCGTTCCCGGGGCCGGAGAGGCCCATCATTTTCATCTACACTGCTACGGAAGTCACAGGGAGCTTTCCTTTCATATAACTCTTCCTGAGGATATTTCTCTCAAAGAAGCCCATCAATCCGCTACTCTTATTGAGGAAACTGTTAGAAGAGAAACGGGGTTTGAACCGACAGTTCACGTTGAGCACGAAAAAAAGATTTCTGCTGGTTAACCCTTACGCCTGTGATTTTGCCTGCTACGACTACTGGCTCAAACCCCTGGGACTTCTTTATATCTCTTCAATTCTCAAGTCATACGGACACGAAACGGTTATGGTTGATTGCCTTCACCGCAGGGCGGGGCCGCAAGAATACGGAAAGGGCAGATTGGATAGTCAGGAAACAATAAAACCGGGTGCGCTCAAGACTTACCCAAGAAAATACTCCAACTACGGCATATTCGGAGAAAAACTTTATAATATACTTAAAAGAATAAAGACCCCCGATATGATTCTGTTGTCCACGTCAATGACCTACTGGTATCCCGCAGCTGCTGAAACAGCGCGGATTTTAAGAGATGTTTTTCCGGGAGTAAAAATAGCCGCCGGAGGCACTTATATAACGCTTTGCCCGGGCCACGCCCGCGAAAATATCGATGCGGACTATTTTTTTGAGGGTGCGGAATTAAGAGGTTTTTTCGATTTTATAGGCGAAAACTATATGCCGTTTAACCAGTGGCCGTCTCCTGACTATAGCTGTTATGAAACCCTTGATTATGCCGTAACGAGAACATCTGCAGGATGCGCCCGGGGGTGTCCTTACTGTGGAATAAGTAGAATCTGGAAAGGGTTCTTTACACGAAAACCCGGTGATATAACAGAAGAATTCAATTATTATTATTCACTCGGCATACGCGACATGGCTTTTTATGATGACGCGCTGCTTGAAAATCCCTTTCTCCTTGAATCTCTCGGATCTCTTCCCGGTAAGATACGGATCCATACGCCCAACGGGATCAATCCACGTCTGATTGACTGGACTACGGCAGATTTATTGAAGAAAAGCTGTTTCCTGAACCCCGTAATTGCCGCAGACACTCTAGGCTCCGCCGGAAGACCCAAAAATTCAAAAAAAGAGATTGAAAGAGCGGCTGAATCTCTCTACAGGGCGGGATATCGCCGCGGAGAAATATCGGCCTACCTGATTATGGGCCTTCCCGGCCATAGCCTGCAGGATTTTCTGAAAGAGGCTGTTTTTCTTAACAAACTCGGCATCAGGGTATTAATAGCCGAATATGCCGTTGTTCCGGGGTGCGGGTATGACGAAATTATAGCCCCTGAGGTCCTTAACGAGCCGCTTCTCCATAACAATTCAATATTTCCCTGCATAGACGAGGGAAGAGAGAATATTTCGGCAATTAAGGTTGAAATAGCCCGCCGGAACAACAGTTTATCTAAATAACTCGTATCATTTTTTTGTTTTATCCTCTATGGACAATCCCTTTCACATATATTTCATATTAATTGCACTATTATTTCATATCAATACCGTATACTATTAATGAAGGCAAGGGTGAGGTAAAGACAAATGAAAAACATAGTTAATGCATACGGTCAAAATATCGTCATCCTGAGTATGGACTTCGGGAAGGGAGCTTTAGCTGAAGAGAAAGAGCTGATTTCACAGGTATTTTACGCTGAAATCATTTTGAGGCCTGAATTAGAAGATATCTGGAAAATCAGCCACAGTAAAGATTTTCCCAATTACGATATTTAAATGCCGGAGCTGACACATTTAAAAATTGAATTCCATACAGGTTTTTGCCGGAGCCCCGGTTTCGGCCCTTACCGGGGATACTCAGCAAACCCTCTTTTTTAACCCGTCTGCCTGACGGGGTAAGCCGTTAAAACTTTGCCTTAGAACCGTTTTTTTTTCTAGCTCATCCCTGTTAATTCAATTTTACAAATCTGAAATTAAATGCTATAAGAATAGTTAATGTAATCGTTTTCAGAGCTGCTTAGCCGGCCTAAAAAAAGAAAGGAAGAAAAAGTGTTTAAGAAAATAGATTTGAAAAACGGAACTTTCCAGGCGGACGAAAAACCATTCTTTGTAAACTCAGGTGAAATACATTATTTCCGTATAGACCCCGAACTATGGGACAAACATCTGAAAAAGGCCTCCGAGGCAGGGTTAAATACAGTTTCTACTTACATTCCATGGCGTATACATGAACCGTCCGAAGGTGTCTTCGATCTGGAGAGTTTTACTTCTTTTGCTGATACTGTAAAGAAGCACGGGCTCTATCTTATAGCCAGAGTAGGGCCTGTTTCAAATGCCGAGCTGGAAGACGAGGGATTGCCCGGATGGATAACCGAAAAATATCCGGAAGTCTATCTTAAGGGCAAAGAACTGGAGAACCTTCCACACTGTATTCTTGTTGCATACAACAATCCGGTCTTTCTTGGCCTGGTTGAAAAGTGGTACAACAAAATCATTCCCCTTGTCGCTGAAAG
>PWOI01000102.1 GCA_003557485.1 Elusimicrobiota bacterium
AACCTTCTTTTAAGCAGGTATTTCTTTACTTTAGTAAAGGAGTGCAGCTCCCTATCCTGCAGTTCCTTTAGAATTGTTCTGTAATTCTTTTTCTCCCGTGAGGCTGTTTCAAAAACAAGCCTTACAATCTCCCTTTTTTTATTTATTCCCAGCCTGGGATAAAGCGAAGAAATTTCTTTTTCAATCAGTTCCGGCTTGTTCACTTTTTAAAAATTTTATCAGAATCAACGCAAGGCTCCTGCGGGATCCCTTTATCTTTTCCCGGATACCGGCAGGAAAATCATCATAGTAATTAATTCTTCCGGGAGAATCTGTGCAGTAGAATAAAACAGCCGACTGGATTCCGCAAAATGAGGCTGCCGAAAGAACCATTGATGCCTCCATATCAATACAGTCTATTCCGTTTTTCTTAAGTTTCTCTTTTTCTGCTTCTTCAAGATATAGTGACGAAACCGTAGCGCAGCGTACGCTTCTCAGTTTCTCTCCGCCATATTTTTTTAAGTCCCCCGTCAAAACCCCTTCCGGAAGGCAGGCCTCTGCTTTTTCAATAGATGTCCCATGTAAAAAAGATGTGAAGCTTTCAAGGTTTAACGCTTCGCTTACAAGGGCTTTTTCAGAGATATCAAGACTTAGCCCCCCGCAGCTGCCGAAAAGTATTACTCTTCGGCACGCAGTATTCTTAAGATGCATAACGCAGTCCCCTGCAAGAGATCTGTTCTTAAGTGTGACAAGGGAAATACCGGGACCGCCGCAAACATCAAAAAGAAATCCCCGCGGAAAATTTTCCGGGGCTATTTCCCTGAAAAGCGCCCTGTCATTGGAAGGAAGCATTATAACGGTATGCCCTATTTCAGCAGGGGTGCAGCCGAAAAGTTTTTTAAATACTTCAGCCATTATGGCTTCAGCGACGGAATAAATCCCTTAATCTTTCCTCCGCATCCCTTGTAGTTCCGGCAAGAAATTCCTCTATTTCTCTGCGCTTTTTTTCTATTTCTTCTTCAGCTTCACGTTTTTTAGTTAACGCCTTCTCTCTTTCTCGCTGCACACTGGCTTCGGTTTCCTGCCTCAGTCGGGCTGCATCCTGTATAATGGCATCCCTGCGCGGGATGATTTCCTCATCTATAACTTTCTGTACCTGACGCCGGGCTTCCTCTATCTGCCGGTCCAGTTCAGCTTTGAGCCGCTCTGAAAGAATCCTGTCAAGGTTTGAAGAGATACTGAAGTCAGGACTGCTTCTCCTTCCCCTTACCCTGGCCTGGATCTCTATTACGGGATCCTCAAGGCGTATGTATTAAAGCCAGTCCTGCGGAAGAAGCCCGCGGCCGGACCATACAATACGCGAATCTATTTCCCTTCCAGTAAACTCCGCCCGGAGGTTCAGGTCCCCTAAAGCCTGGTCAATGGCAAAATCCCTGTACTGAAAAACAATCAGGTCCCTGGGAGTATCCTGCGTTCTGTCAAAAGAAGCATTAATCTCAAAGTTGGATGCAGCGGCAGCTGCTACAGCGGGCCGGCCATGAATCCACGGAGCGCTGGAAAAATCTTCAAATTTCACATACTCTCCTCCCGCACCTGAAACCAGTGCCTGCTCAATAAGAAACGGAGGATACATCTTTTCACGGTAAAAAGCGATGTCCTCACCTTTAAAACGCGGGGGCCTTGTGGCTTTTTTCTTTTCTGTACGGGGCGGTATATATTTCCTCGCAGTTTCAAGGTAGCCCATAAAAGTCATAAAATTATCAACTACAACGGGACCAAAGACGGTTTCCGCTATATCCCCGACTTCAATAGAAGGAAGCTGCATCATATCCATTACACTGCGGTAATCCCCGCGCCGGGCCTGGTCTATTTCACCGGCCGACGCAATGACTGAAGAAATACCTGACTGAAACTCGGAAGCCTTCCGGTTCAAATCATTTATAAATTCTTCAGCCTCTTTAACGGCAGATTGGAGTTCGTTTATTTTATCGCGTGCCGGGGCAATATCCCTTTCGCTTTTTATGTTTATTTTTCTTGCATCTTCAACAGAGTTTTCAATCCTGGAGGTAACAGGACGCGCATCAGTTTCCTTTATGGAATCGGCCTGTACTTGTAAATTCTCCAGATCATCCCGGGTCTGCCGGACTTTTTTAAAAGAATCAAGTTCTTCAATACTAAACTCAGGAATTTCTATTCTTTCTGCCGCCCTCTTCTTAACCTGGGTCAGCCAATCCGAAAGCTGCTGTCTCCATATTTGCGCTTTGTCTTTCTTTTCTTTCTCTTTGCGCGGAACAAATCCGGAAGTTTCCCGTTCCGTGCCGAAAGCAAGGCCTTTTCCTGATATTTCCTCTATATTTATCTTTCTCTCAAGCAGGGGAGGAACAAGAAGAGAGAAAGTCATAGATTCAACTTCCATCATATTTTCAAACTCTTTTGTTCTGCTTGCAACGGCCAGCCCTTTAAGCCTCAGTGCCATCGGTGAGTAGCTTACCCGGACTTCTTCCAGCTCTACCCTGGCACCCCATACGGCTGTACCGACTTTTTCTATTGAACTTTGTATTATACGGGGAGCAAGAAAGTGCGATCCCGCCACCGTCAGGGCAAACAGTACCGCCAGTGTTATGAAACCTTTCCACCTCATACTTTAAACTTTTGCACTTTCATGTAGAATTTATATATCTTTGAAGATTTCACAATTTTATATATTTTCATCTTCTCCACCTTATGACTGAGATCCCTGCGATAGTAAACAACAAATTTTTTGCCGTATATATACATAGGCATCAGGAGAATAAGTGAAATAACAACAGATCCCAGCACTACTGTATTGTGGAATCTCGCAAGAGCAAGGAGCGGCGTATTGTAAAAGAAGCTCCATACGCCTTCCAGCGGAGCGGACATAAGAAGGGCCCTTCCCAGCTGGTGTGAAAGCCCGTCAAAGGCATACCCCACAATCCCGAAAACAAGAGCCGAAAATATAGCGGCTGATATGTTTACCTTAAGAATAATTATAAGAGTAACAATAAGAAGGTTGTGCAGGGAAAAAGTCGGAGAAAGCCCCAGGAAAACACCTAAAACAAAACCGCCGGCGACCTCGGACGGAGAGACGTCAGCGTTTAAAGCCTTCAACAGTTTTTTAAGAAGTTTCATCCAAAACATTTTCTATACCGGGATAATTCTACTACTTGTCTTTTATTTTTTCAAGCACTTCCGAAGGGATTCTGCGCGGACGAATATCTTCTGATATGCAGGCCAGGTCGGTACTCCCTTCTGCTATGAGTTTTTTGTCAGATTTTCTAACAACCCTGTATGTAAATACAATTCTTGCCGAGCCTATTTTTCCAGCCTTAACCTCAACCGTCAGCAAATCCCCGTAGCGGGCCGGGCTTCTGTAATTTACTTCGGCCTTTGAAACTATGAAAAGAACCCCTTTTTCAGCCAGATCTTTTACCCCGGCTCCTCTTTCCTCCATCCACTCGGTTCTTGCCTTTTCAAAATAAACAAGATAGTTTGCGTAATAGACAACGCCTCCGCAGTCGGTATCTGAATAATATATTTTTATTTCAAAGCTCATTAAACCAGGTTAAATGAAAAACCCAGCCCAAGCGTAAACCTCGTCCGGGCATTATCGATAAAATATTTTCCTGAGGGTCCGTAAAGAACCAGGTATCCTGCCCGCGCGGTAAGATATTGCCGCAGTTTCACATAAAGGGAGTTATCCCACCTCATCTCGAATTCTTCTTCAAACTCAGTAAAAAGCCTTAATTCCGAAACAAACCTTGTTCCTTCGCGCATCTTAAGGCTATAGCTGGTTACTGATTCCGCTCCGGTCTGATGGAGGGGTTCTTCTCCCTTTTCCAGCCTCTGCCTAAGCGCTGCACCTATACGGGTATTAAGAGTTTGGTCAGGCTGTTTTATCAGGCTCCAGCCAAGCCCTGCAGACTGACCCAATACGGAAGGATTAAAAAATTCATTAAACTGAGATATAACTGAAGCTGCCCCGTAGGGATTAAGGTACACATTAAGTTTCCTTGTATAAACGCTCTCAATATCAATAAGATCCGCAGAAACCTGGGAAGAACCGCCGGAAACCGAAGCCTCGCCATATTCACTTTTCAGCGTATTAAGCCAGTTGTCGTATTCTCTTTCCCTTTCCGCGCTTAAATCCAGAGAAATCATCCAATTTTTTGAATCCTGTTCGCTTCCTTCCCAGTTGTCTGAAACAATCGTTTCATTGTAATCAAAGCCTGCAAAACCTGAATATTCCCAGCTTAAAGCCTCAGAAGACCTTAATAACAACAAAACAAAAGCAACTGCCGAAATATAAATCACCTGTTTCATATAATTCACTCCCTTGTTTAAACCCTGCTTTACTTGTCACACTATACAATATTTTAAAAAAAATTTCTCTACCTCTTATAATTGTTCAGGCAAGAGGCAAAGTTACAGTAAAAACAGCTCCTCCATCCTTACTGTTGGCTGCAGTTATGCTTCCGCCATGTGAGTTTATTATCTGGTAAGAAAGCGCAAGGCCCAACCCTGTACCGGCATTTCTTTTTGTTGTGAAAAAATAATCGAATACCTGTCCGACAACATCCTTGGACAGGCCGTGGCCGGTATCTATTATTTCAACTACTGCATTCTTTTTTTTGTCACGGACTGCCTTTATGAATATTTTTTTCTCCCTGCCGTTTTCTACAACAGAGTCTACTGCATTTGTTAAAATGTTCATAAAAACCTGCTCCAGCTGAACATCTTCCCCTAAAATATTAATCCCTTCCTCTATGTCAGTATTTACCTCAACCCGGCCGCCTTTGATCTTACTTTCAGCAAGCTTAAGAGATTCGCTTATGATCTCCCTCATTTCCGCAATCCTCTTCTTTCCTGTGCCGGGTTTGGAAAATCTCATAATACTATCCACTATCCCGCTTCCTTTCTCGGCATTGCCCATTATAAGCTCCAGCGCATTCCTCATCTTGCTTCTTTTTTCATCTGAAATGCTGTTTTCGCCATCAATAAAACTGCTTAGCATCTGGGCATTAAGCTGTATTCCACAGAAAGGATTGTTGATGTTGTGGGCAAAACCTGCAGCCATTTGTCCTATTGATGACATCTTGGCAGCCTGCACAAGCATTGCCTCAGATTGTTTTACTTTATTATAAAATTCCGCATTCTCAATAGCCAGGGCTGCCTGCCCGGCCAGGATCCTGAACATGTCAATATCTTCGGGAGTATATATCCTGCCGTTGTTTTTTGTTCCCAGAGTCATAAAACCGTTCATCCTTTCTTTTATAAAAGCAGGCACAATCAATTCAGCTCCGGTGTTTCTTATATATTTTTCCGCCTCATTGTACTGTTCTGTTTTTTTAATTTTAAATTCATTTAGCAGCTCCTCTTTGAGCACTGGTTCTTTGACTTTTTTAAGGTGTTTAATCAGGGGGCTTTCTTCGTCCAATCTTATATCATGCTGCTGGCGCCTTTCCAGACCGTATCCTTTTCTGTATTCATATTCCTTTTTTTCATCATCCCAAAGAAATATTCGGGTATAGCTTACTCCTACATTTGTCGTTACAGTTCTTGTTATCCAGGTTAGAAGATCATTAATATTTTTTGTAAGGGTCATTCTCTTTCCCAGCTCTACAAGAGTATGCTGGTACTCTTTCTGCTGGCGAAAAAGAGCCCACTCGGCTTTATTTTTAAGTTTACTATATATCCCAGGGCCCAGGCTTGCAATTATGACTGAGAAAAACACAGGCAAAAGCCACCACCTGTCGCCAATATTATTTGAAAGATATTCTTCACCTAAAATTGCGGTTCCGAATGGAATACCGAGGATAAGGATATATACAACACCAAATACCATTCCACGGGTAACAGCAACTCTTATATCCATAAGCCGGTGTTTTACTATAGCATATGCCATTAGTCCGACAAAAAGAGGAACTATAAAATTGCCGTAAGGCGGAATGGGAATGTCGTACCACAGAAAATAATTGGTAGATCCGCTTGTATACCCGACAAGTATTCCCAAAAGAACATACTTGATTTGGTTCTGCTTTATTCCGCTAGACTTTCTGTGCTCCCTAAAAAGCAAAACACAGGGATAAATACAGTAAAAAAGCCAGACCAACAGAAAAGGAGCAAATAATATACCAGGCTCCGGCCAGAACCTGAACCCTAATTTAGAAGTGACATTTTTTACAAATAAAGGCGTAAAATTAAGAAAAAAACAAATTGCAAAAAAACCCGTTCCGACTTGAATCAGATTTTTTTTATTATAAATATTTAAAAATAAAAGAGTGAAATGGAAAAAACTAAGCGGAATAAAAATCGCACCCGCCATAAAAAAACGAACCCAAAACAATGCAGATACTGCATTAGTTGATATTTGCCAAAAGAAATAACCATAACTCCAAAAAGCTACAACCAAACAAAAGAGTGAATATTTTTTATTTATTACGCGATCCGGATTATTTTTATATACAAGAAAACCCAGGAGAGAAGTTAAGATCGCATTTATTAGCGCCGATATCGCATAAATCATAATTCGTTTATTTTGATGCTACTATATAATTAATTATACCTTGTTGTTCATACTTAATTTTTAGCTGATTCTGTGCAAATCCGGCATTGGTAAAAATCCTCATGAACTCTTCGTCACTTCTGTACACAAGATTCCAATCAGCGGCCCATTCCATAAAGTAAACCGAAGGGTTACTGTATTTGTCTCTGACTGTAGCAACAAGAAGTTTCCCGTCATGCTTAAGAAGTTTTTTTAAGTTACTTACCAGGCGCGTTGCTACCTCTTCATTAAAATAATCGAATAAACCCAGTGAATAAATTATGTCATATTTATTATTAAACATAGCATATATATCTTTCTTTAAAGCTATCTTTAAAGCATTTTCTTTAAAAAAATTCACATTTTCAGGACTGCCAAGAAGTTCTTTTGCATAGTCAATCGCTTTCTGCTCTAACTCATAACAATCAAATATTGCCAGTTCCTTTTGAAATTTTTCATTTTCGAAAAGCTCTTTTATAATGCGGCACGGTCCGCAAGCAAGATCCATCAGTCTTACATCTCCGTTTTTTTTATTATCAATATGTTCCATTATTAACCTTTTAAAATCTTCTTTTCTATTACGCACAGCCACCGCAATTGAAGACATTTGGGTATAATTATCAAATAACCTCTCAAACCCCTTCGTTGTCGGATTGTTTCTGTACAGGTCATCTATTATTTTAAAATCTCCTGCATATCCGAAGGGTTTACGCAAACTCCATGATACATATTCACCTTTAGAAAAAACATCTCTGAATTTATCAACAAAAAGCGTTTTAAGTTTATCAACTTTATTTTTATTTCCCTTAATCATATTTTCTTTTTCATAATTCATTATTTCTCTGAATATGCTGTTTATTTCTTCATTGAATTCATTCTGAAATCTTCCCCATTCTTCGGGGTGTTCATTCAGGTAATCTTCGATTTCCTTTGCCCTGTGCTTATATATCTTTATTCTTCTCAGGAGCGATGCTTTTATGGAACCCAAACCTAGGATATTATCCTCGATATATTCATCCAGCAACCTTCGTTTTTCCCCATCAAAAGCTTTTATATTTACTCCGTAATTGTTGCTGTCCGGCTGTTTCCATATTATTCTGCCCGGTATTTCGAATGTACCCGAGGTGCCCGGGTTGTTTACCAGGATTTCTATTTCTTCTGATTCAGGTATTTCTTTCTTTGCTTTTATCATCAGGCCATCCTTGCTCATATCCATTATCCATCCGTCAACATATGAGTTCCTCTCGGTATTGCCTATTATTTTTACAGGTATGTTTTTTGTAAACCTCGAAACTTTTCTTTTACTCATATTTATAACTCCATTCAGGTAGACCTACACTTCTATTTAAATTATACATAAAAATAACATATAACACATGCTAATGTGATTCTTTTTTATTTTCAACTCACGGTTAGATCAAATTAAATGTTTTACATACTGTTGATTTTTTGCTCTGTCTGTGCTATTTTATCTCTATGTTTAAGCCGGAAGAATTTTTCAACAAAGATAATCCCCTGCTTCAGGGCATAACTGACCCGTCTGGTAATATATGGGACGGCATTAAACAGATCCGCCCGTATATAGAAAAGAATATTTCTCCAAATATTGCACTTTTGCCTCTTAAAGGCCCTCTGGTTGAAGAGACGGCAATTCTTGAAAACGGAGCCAGGGTTTATGCCGGAGCTTATATTAACGGAGATAACATAGAAATTCAGGCTGACGCTATAGTAGAACCGGGCGCCTATATAGGAGACTGGAGCATCATAGGACCCCGCACCGTCGTGAGGCACGGAGCGTATATTCGCGGTAACCTGCTTAGCGGACCGGACTGCGTAATAGGCCACTGCACGGAAATTAAAAACTCGTGCCTGCTCGGAAACTCAAAGGCGGGACACTTCGCATACATAGGGGACAGCATACTGGGAGATGTTAACCTGGGCGCAGGAACAAAACTTGCAAACTTGAAGCTTTCGGGCTCGGAAATAAAGGTAAAGGCAGGAGAAAAATCCTATCCGACAGGGCTTAGAAAATTCGGAGCTATTCTTGCTGACGGCTCGCAGACCGGATGCAATAGCGTTACTTCACCGGGAACCATATTTTCAAGAGGAGTATTCTTATATCCCAATGCAACAGCCCGTGGTTATTACCCAAAAGGAACTATAATTAAACTGAGGCAGGAACTAATGCAGGAGAATAAAGACTAAAATGGCGAAACTTTTCGGAACCGACGGTATAAGGGGCGTAGCCAATAAAAACCCTATGAATTCCGCTACCGCTGTAAAGGTGGGGCAGGCGCTGGCTCATGTCCTTAAAAAAAGACAGAAGCACAGGCCGCGAATTGTAGTAGGCAAAGATACGCGACTCTCCGGATATATGCTGGAAAGCGCCCTTGCTGCCGGTATATGCTCAATGGGAGGCGATGTTGTCCTTGTCGGGCCTATGCCTACCCCGGGAATAGCTTTTATTACTACAAATATGAATGCCGATGCCGGCATAGTAATTTCAGCATCACATAATCCCTACCGGGATAACGGAATAAAAATATTCTCAAATTCTGGCATGAAGCTTAACGATAACCAGGAGGAAGAAATAGAAAAGCTGGTTTTTTCTGAAAAGATTAATTCTCTGATGCCTGATGCTTCCGAAATAGGAAGGGCATACCGCGCTGATGATGCCCTGGGAAGATACATAGTTTTTCTGAAACATACCTTTCCGCGAGAAATATCCCTTGAAGGAATGAAAATTGTCCTTGACTGCGCTAACGGCGCAACCTACAAGGTAGCTCCCACTCTCTTCAGAGAAATGAGGGCAGAAACGATTTCCCTGAATATAGAACCTAACGGGATCAATATAAATCAGGACGGCGGTTCACTTCACCCCGAATCCCTTGCAAAGAAAGTCGTATCTGAAAAAGCGGATATAGGACTTGCTTTTGACGGTGACGGTGACAGGCTGATAGCTGTAGCGGAAAACGGACAGATAATTACCGGGGACCGCATCATAGCAATATGTGCAAGACATTATAAAGAAGAGCGAATGCTGTCAAACGATACTGTAGTAACAACTGTAATGAGTAATATAGGGTTAAGTAAATCCCTTGAAAAAATGAAGATCAGGCGCATTGAATCTTCCGTAGGAGACCGGTTTGTCCTTGAAAAAATGATTGAAGAAGGAGCCGTAATGGGAGGCGAGGATTCAGGACACATAATATTCCTTAATCATCATACCGCCGGAGACGGCATTTTGACGGCCCTTCAACTGCTGTCTGTAATGAAAAAGAGCGGGAAAAAACTTTCGGAACTGGCCTCGGTTATGAAAGTCTATCCTCAGGTCCTGAAAAATCTGGAACTTGAGAAAAGGAAGAAACTCAACTCTTTTCCGGAGTTTAAGGAATCCGTAAAAAAAGCTGAAAAAATACTCGGTGAAAACGGCAGAGTTCTGATAAGATATTCAGGGACCCAGCCACTGCTGCGAATTATGGCGGAAGGCCCTAGCCGTGAAAAAACGACAAAAGCCGTTGATGTGATATATAAAGCCGCAGAAAGGGTTTTGAAATAATGTGCGGAATTTCAGGTTACGCAGGTAACAGGCAGGCTGCGCCCATACTGATTGATTCACTGAAACGCCTTGAATACCGTGGTTATGATTCCGCCGGAATTGCGGTGATTTCAGAAAACGGCAAAATAACAAGAAAGCGCTGTAAAGGAAAAATAAGTAATCTTGAAAAACTTATCAAAGGCAAAAACCTGAAAGGTACTGCCGCTATAGGACACACACGCTGGGCCACTCACGGCAGGCCTTCCGATGAAAACGCTCACCCCCATGCTGACTGCAGCGGCAACACCATAGTTGTTCATAACGGCATAATTGAAAATCACGCCGCCTTACGCACGGCTCTATCTGCATCGGGTCATAAATTTAATTCCGAAACTGACACGGAAGTTATAGCTCACCTGCTTGAGGATGAGCTTAAAACTGAAACCGATTTCCTGAAAGCTGTAGCTTCCGCAGTTGCAAAACTTGAAGGTTCTTACGCCCTGGGAATAATTAATTCAGAACATCCCGGAGAAATAATAGCTGCACGAAAGGACTCCCCACTGGTAATCGGGCTTTCTACGGAAGGGAACTTTATTGCTTCCGATGTCCCGGCAATTCTTCCATATACAAAGGAAGTAATTTATATTGAAGACGGAGAGTATGCCAGGATAAAGAAGGATTCGATTGAAATTTTTGACGGGAACCTTAAGAATATAAAAAAGAAAGTTTCAAAAATTAAATGGGATCCGGTAACAGCTGAGAAGCAGGGCTACAGACATTTCATGCTAAAGGAAATACACGAGCAGCAGCGCGCGCTCCAGGAAACGCTGCTTGGACGCATAAACCGGACTGACGCCTCTGTATCGTTTGAGGGTTTTAATTTATCTGCAAAAGATTTCAAAAAATATAAAAAAATATTCATGACTGCCTGCGGTACTGCCTACCATGCTTGCCTGGTAGGAAAATTCCTCCTTGAAGACGGCCTTAAAATACCTTGCGAGGTTGATATTGCTTCGGAATTCAGATACCGCAATCCCCCGATAGACGATACCACTCTGGTCGTCACAGTTTCTCAGTCAGGAGAAACGGCAGATACGCTTGCGGCGATGCGTGAAGCCGCATCGAAAGGAGCCTATACTCTCTCTATATGTAATGTACTGGGCTCTACAATGACAAGAGAGGAAGATGGAGTGATTTACACACACGCAGGGCCTGAAATAGGAGTCGCTTCTACAAAAGCTTTTACATGCCAGCTTGCCGCATTATACCTGCTGACTGTTTATTTCGGGAGGCTGCGGGGATCAATGCCCCAGGAACAGGCCCGTGAAATGACCGAGGGGCTTTTGAAGCTTCCTTTAAAAATTAAAAAATTCCTCGATGAGCAGGAAGTGGTAATTGAGAAGATTTCCCATAACTACTTCAAGAAAAATGATTTCCTTTATATAGGAAGACACGTCAATTATCCTCTTGCGCTGGAAGGGGCGCTGAAACTCAAGGAAACCTCATATATACATGCCGAGGGCTACCCTTCGGGGGAAATGAAACACGGACCTATTGCCCTGGTGGATGAGGATATGCCGATAGTTGCCATAGTAAATAAAAGTTTTGTTTACGAAAAGATGCTCTCAAATATACAGGAAATCAAGGCAAGGGGAGGCAAAATAATTGCTATTGCTACTGAAGGGGACACTGAAACCCCAAAAATTGCAGATGATGTTATATATATACCTGAGGTTCCGGAAATAATTTCACCTATTCTTACTTCAATACCGGTACAGCTACTGGCCTATTATATATCCCTCTTGCGAGGCTGTGATATTGACCAGCCAAGAAACCTTGCCAAAAGCGTTACAGTAGAATAACTTATAAATATTTTTTAATCTTTTCGAGTGCCTGCTCAAACATGTATTCTACATTCTTGGCATAATTATCTAATATTACGACTGCATTAATTGCTGCGTCTTCATTGGTTCCCTCCCGGACTCTACAGGCCAGACAGGTGTTAAGCTCAGCCACCCGGCTGTAGAATTCCCGTAACCCTTTAAGGTCCCAGTCAGCTTCCTCTCCGGATTTATATGCAAAATACTGTTTTATAAGGTAATTTCCAACGGCTCTGTAAAGAGTTTCCTCAGTATTGGAGAAGGGTAAGTGAAACTTTGCCATAGCCCTGAATTCTTTAAGTATAGGACAGGAGCTTAAAGCAAGACACAGCCCCATAACAGAGCTTAACGCTGACTGGGCGGGAATCCTCGCAGAGGTTTTACGGCCGGAAGAAATGACCTCTGCCTCAACTTCATGGTAGGATACAATATCTTTAAACTGTTCTATTATTTCCGCTATACTAAGAGCCGCAGGACAATAAGGTGACGATTCTTCCTCAAGATTACATACGGTGCACTTGTGGCAATCAAGCCGCGCCCATTCCGGTGAATTCGCTCCGGCAATTGCCGGAGAATTTCCTATTTTAAACTCGTTGACCGTCTCTCCGGCTTTTATTTTATACAGGTAATAAGTGGAATCACTTTTTTCCATCAAGAATTTGGCGCAGTTTTTTATTAACCATTGAAGGATTAGCCTGACCTCTTGTTTCTTTCATAACAAAACCTACCAGCGGGCCTATAGTACCCTCTTTCCCGGTCAAATACTTTTCCGCAAGGCCGGGGTTTTCTTCTATGGCCCGGCGGCATAGTCCTTCAATTTTATCTTCTCCGCTTATCTGACTTAATCCCCTTTTTTCAACAATTTCTTGCGGACACTTCTTTTCATTCCACATAATTTCAAAAATATCCTTTGCCATTTTACCTGATATTTTCCCGCTTTGTATAAGATTTACCAGTTCTGCAAGGGAACCGGGATCCAACTGAATATTTTTAAAATCCATGCCTTCTGTATTCATCTTTCCTTTAAGTTCGGTATTTATCCAGGATGAAAGTTTTTTAACTCCCTTTTTTTTATCCTCCAGTTTTGAGTAGGCATTCTCGAAAAATTCAGCCCCTTCCTTCTCCTGGCAGAGAACCCGGGCATCGTATTCTCCGATTCCCATTTCGCCCATATATCTTTCTATTTTAGAGGCCGGCAGCTCGGGAAGGGATTTTCTTATTTCCTCTACGACTGTTTCCTGAACAACCAGAGGCGGCAGGTCAGGATCCGGAAAGTACCTGTAATCGTGAGCTTCCTCTTTACTTCTCATTCCTGCAGTTCTATTATTGTTTTCGTCCCAGAGCCGGGTTTCCTGGTCTATCTTTTTCCCTTCTAGAAGCAGTTCCTCCTGCCGGCGCGCCTCGTATGAAAGAGCGTTTTCAACAGCCTTGAAGGAATTCATATTCTTAACTTCAGTTTTAACTCCAAGACGGCTGCTTTCCTTTAGATTAAGACTGAGGTTGGCATCGCATCTCATTGAACCTTTCTCCATATCGCAGTCGCTTACCGAAGAATATACAAGTATCTGCCGGAGTTTTTTAAGATATTCGGAAGCCTGCTCAGGAGAAGTAATTTCAGGTGCGGATACAATCTCAATAAGCGGAGCCCCGCCGCGGTTATAGTCAATCAGCGTTTCACTTTTGCGGTGCACAAGTTTTCCTGCATCCTCTTCCATGTGAACCCGGTCAATCTTTATTTTAACTCCGCCTGCTTCAATATACCCGTTTTCAGCAAGAGGAAGTTTATACTGGGATATCTGGTAATTTTTCGGAAGATCAGGGTAAAAATACTGTTTTCTCTCAAAAACAGAATATTTATTAATTTTACAGTTAAGAGCCAGTGCCGCGCGCACAGCCTGAAGAACAGATTCCTCGCCGGCAACAGGGAGAGTTCCCGGCTGACCCGTACAAACAGGGCATATCAGAGTGTTAGGCTCCGCACCGGTCCTGTTAGGACACCTGCAGAAAAGTTTGGTCTGGGTTTTCAAGTGGGCGTGAACCTCCAGCCCTATAGTTATTTTATATTTACTGTTTTTCACTCGACTTTATTTCTTTTTCCAGCGCCCTTGCAACGCGAAAAATAAGCTCTTCGCTTAAATAATTACCCATAAACTGCGCCCCTACAGGGAGATTTTTACTATCTAAGCCCACGGGAAGGTTTAATGCAGGTATACCCGCCAGATTTGCAGAAATAGTAAAAACATCAGAAAGATACATTTTAAGAATATCACCGGTCTTCTCTCCAAGTCCAAATGCGGTTGTGGGAGATGTAGGGGCAAAAATGAGGTCAACTATTTTGAATGCTTCTGAAAACTCGTTTTTTATAAGTGTGCGCGCCTTTTGCGCTTTTATATAGTAGTCCTCGTAGTAACCTGAAGAAAGAACATAAGTTCCAAGCATTATCCTCCTCTTCACTTCCGAACCGAAACCTTCAGTGCGAGAAGCTGTAACGTCTGAAAGAAAATCTTTACCGGAATCGGCTGACAGCCCGTACTTTATACCGTCCAGGCGGGCCAGGTTTGCCGAAGCTTCTGCCGGAGCTATTATATAATAAACGCTGACAGCATACTTTGTAAGGGGCAACGATATCTCTTTTATTTCCGCACCGAGTTTCTCCAGTATCCCTGCAGCTGCAAGCACTCTTTCTCTGACTGCTGTCTCAGTTCCTTCCTGCATATATTCGGACGGAATTCCTATTTTTACCCCTTCAATTGAACCTTCTATATTTTCTGCATAACAGGGAACTTCTCTTTTTATGGAAGTGGAATCCATTCTGTCGTATCCGGCTATAACTTCGAGAATGGCGGCCGTATCCTCAACGGTTGCCGCAAGCGGTCCTGCCTGGTCCAGCGAGGAAGCAAAGGGAGAAATACCGTACCTTGAAACAACACCATAAGTCGGCTTCATACCGACTATCCCGCAAAATGCCGCCGGCTGCCTTATAGACCCCCCGGTATCAGAACCAAGAGATGCAGGAACATGGCCCGCAGCAACAGCGGCTGCCGAGCCCGATGACGAGCCTCCGGGAGACCGTTCGGTATCCACCGGATTACGCGTTACCCCGAAAGCTGAAGTTTCACCGGACGAACCCATAGCAAATTCATCCATATTGGTTTTTCCTATTATAACCGCTCCTTCGCTGGAAAGTTTTTCCACAACAGTAGCAGTATACGGAGATACGTAATCTTTAAGCATTGCCGATGCATTGGTTGTTTTCATTCCTTTTACAAGCATATTATCTTTTATTGCAATAGGAATTCCGCCAAGTTTTCCGGGATTTTCGCCCTTTTTTATTTTTTCATCTATTTCCGAGGCCTTTTCAAGAGATTCTTTTTCGTAAATATTTATCCAGCAATTAAGGTCACTCTCTGATTTGATTTTTTTTAGAGACTCTTCTACTGCAGAGACAGCGGTTGTTCTGCCTGATAGTATGGATTTGCGTAAGGTTTTTATATTTGACATTAAAGGACTTTCTTTACTTTAAAAAAGCCTTCTGAAAAAGAAGGAGCATTTTCTGTGAGCAAGCCTATATCAGGAAACGTCTCCACCCTGTCCGGCTGGAGCATCATTTCTTTTAAAAATACAGCTTCGCCCTTTAAGACACCGGAAGTATCAAGGGTATTGAGATTGTCTATGTAATTAATAATTTTTTCCATCTGTGACGGGATTTCCTGCTTTTCATCATCTGTAAGTTCAATCCGGGCGAGATGCATTATTTTTTCTATTGTTTTTTTATCCATACTTTTTTCTCCGAATTTTTCAGATTAAAATAAACAGTACCGCTGAAACCGTCATGATTGTCAGTCCTATCAGCGGAGTTGTTTTTTCATTGCCGTAAAACCAGGCGCAGGCTCCGCCGGCTGCAACAGGAAAGATAACCATAAAAATGCCTGCAAGCATAAGGTAAATACCGCAGACTGCCGTTATCCAGTGAGTAAGAGGCTCTGAAAGAAGTACGCGAGTAAGATATATAAGAACCGCACCGGCTCCGGCAATTATTCCTCCTACCCGCCTTTTTAAAGCCTTGGAAGATTTATTAAAATCTTCTATTGACGACTTCATAACTGAAGGAAAAAGAAGCGCTATAAGCCCTTCAATAAATACCAGGCCGCATATTATTTTCGCTATGGCCGTCATTTACTGCTGTCCTTCTTCTTTTCCCAGAAATCCTTGACTTTTTTCAGTTTGCTGCCGTCAGGACATTCTTCCAGCAGCTCCCTTACGGTCATCTGTATGGCGGGATGCTCAAAATCGGGAAGTATATAGCTAAGAGGTTTAAGAACAAACATCCGGTTCTGCATATCCATATGAGGAACAGTAAGGTTATCTTCAGCAATTATTTCATTTCCCAAAAACACTATATCAATATCTATTATTCTGGGACCCTTGTAGGTACTGCTTTTTTTTCTGCCGGCTTTTTTCTCGGCAGACCGAATTATATTATGAATTTCCGCAGCAGGAAGACTGCTTTCAAAACTTACACAGCAGTTATAAAAATTATCCTGTTCACGATAATACATGGGAGGGGATTCAAAGACGGGGCTTTTTTCTAATTTAACATGAAGGTCTTTCTCAAGAATGCTGACCGCCTTTTTTATGTTTTCATCCCGGTCGCCTACATTTGATCCGATACTGAGGGCTACTATTCTTTTTTCGCTCATTTTTAAAACCTCCGTACCCGTGTACTACTGCCAGTCTATTTTTTTAAGCCTTTCCACGGCATCCCTGATTCTTTCTTCATTCCGTGTAGCGGCAAAACGAACGAACCCTTCTCCTGACGGCCCGAATCCGCTGCCGGGAGTGCATACTATACCTGCCTCGGAAATGATTTTTTTAACAGCTTCCCCTGAATTTATGTCAACGGGAGGTTTTGCCCATATATAAAACGTAGCCAGGGGTTCATCAAGGCGCCATGAGGCCTCTTTAAGCGCCTCGCTCATAATTTTAACACGGCTGCCGTATACCCGCCTTGTCTCTTCCGCAAGTTCGGCATAATTATCAAGGGCAACAGCTGCCGCATCCTGAACAGCGCCGAAAACTCCGGAATCCGTGTTGTTCTTCACGGATGCCAGGCCTTCAACAATATGTTCATTTCCGCAGGCCCAACCCACTCTCCATCCGGTCATGGAAAAAGTTTTTGAGAGTGAATGGAATTCTATGCCGACATCCATAGCCCCTTTAAACTGTAGAAAACTGGGTGGTTTTTCCGAGTAATAAAGTTCGCTGTAGGCAGCGTCCGAAGCTACTATTATAGAATGTTTCTTTGCAATATGAACGGTTTTTTCGTAAAACTCTTCTGTTGCGCTGGCTCCGGTAGGATTATTCGGGTAGTTTATAAACATTATCTTTGCCCCGTCAAGAACAGATGCGGGGATGCTGTCATAGTCAGGCAAAAATCCGTTATCCTCTGTTAAGGGCATAAAATACGGGCGGCCGCCCGCAAAAATAGAAGCCGAATTATAAACCGGGTAAGCCGGCTCCGGAACTAAAACAATATCGGATTTGTTAACGAATGCAAGAGGAAGGTGGGCTATACCCTCTTTTGAACCTATAAGAGTATGTATCTGCTTTTCGGAATCAAACGAAAGAGAAAACCTTTCCTTCATAAACTTCTTAATTGATTTCCTGAAATTTTCTTTCCCCTCTCCAAACGGGTACTGGTGATTCTCAGTGTCTTCAAGAGCTTTTTTCATTACGTCAATTACAATACCGGGTGTCGGAGTATCCGGATCGCCTACTCCAAGATTTATGATATCTTCTCCGCGGGCTATGGCCTCTTTTTTCATCCTGTCCACTTCAACAAAGAGGTAAGGCGGCAGTTTTGTCAGGCGACAGGCCGGTTCAAAAATTTTAATGTCGTCAGGCATCTAAATCCCCTTCCTGGGCTACGCAGTTTTTCAATGTCCCTATTTTTTCTATATCGACCTCAACAACATCGCCAGGCTTCATTTCCCCGATACCGGAGGGCGTTCCGGTTGCTATCACATCTCCGGGCATAAGTGTCATTATTGTTGATATATAACTGACAATTTTCTGCGCGCTGAAAACCATATCAGAGGTGTTTGAGGACTGCATAACATCCCCGTTAAGGTAGAGTTTAACATCCAGCCTGCCGGGATCTATTGAAGTTGCAACAACAGGGCCTACGGGAGAAAAGGTATCAAAGCTTTTTGAACGCGTCCACTGACCGTCTATTTTCTGAATGTCACGGGCCGTGACATCGTTAAAGCATGTATAGCCAAGTATGCAGTCGTCAACTTCCTTAACGGAGCAATTTTTTATTTTTTTACCGATAATAACTGCCAGCTCTGCCTCATAATCAAGTCTATGGCAAATGGAAGGCCTTATTATTGTCCCTCCCGGATCCAGAACACTTGTAGCAGCTTTAAGAAAAATAACCGGTTCTTCGATTATTGAAATACCCAACTCTTTGGCATGTTCAAGATAGTTCAAACCCGCACAGATTATTTTTCCGGCCTTACAGGGAGCGAGAAAACGAACATCATAAATTTTATGTTTCTTTTTTGTCTCTTTCCATTTTTTGAACGGGCTTGTACTTATTTCCTTTATAGTATCATCTTCCACTATTCCCCACTTGGGACGACCGGCTTTTTCCGCTTTAGTTTCAATAAATTTTACTAATCTCATTTTTTTACCTGGCATAGAACATCTTCCATACCATAAACCTTTCCCCTTTCGGTATTCGACAACCACAATGCAGCTCTGACAGCGCCCTGGGCAAAAATCATCCGTGAAGAAGCCCTGTGCGTAAGCTCTATTCTGTCCTGCTGACCTACCCACATAAGCGTATGCTCGCCTGTTATACTTCCCCCCCGAACTGCATGCATTCCTATCTCTTTCTCCTTTCTTGGACCAGGACGGCCGCTGCGGCCGTTTACCATCTCTTGGGATCCGTCAGAAAGAATATCAAAAAGCCTTACCGCAGTACCGGAGGGTGCATCTGCCTTACGGCTATGGTGAGCTTCTATTATCTCCAGGTCATAGCCCAGACCTTTGAGAAATTCGTTTATCATAGCCGCTGTTTTGAAAAGAAGGTTAACCCCAACACTCATATTAGGAGAAAGAAGTAAAGGTATCTCTGCGGCCGCCGTTTTGATATCCTCAAGTTGAGATGTAGTAAACCCGGTTGTACCAATGACAACGGCTTTCTTTTTCTCTATGGCAGCAGGGAGTATGTTCATAGTCGCTTCCGGAACCGAAAAATCAATAATAACATCTGATTCTTCCGAAGCTTCTGCCGTATCGGACGTTACCAAAGCACCGGAAAACTCTTTTCCTTCGTCCGGATGGCCGGGAGCTTCAAGTATCCCGGAAAGCTCACTGTCGGGACTCTCTTCTACGGCACGGCATATAAGACGGCCCATTATACCGCGGCCGCCTGACACAGTTATCTTAACCACAGCTTGCTCCTACTCCTGTTTCTTTCATAACTTTTTTGAGTTGTTCAAGGTTGGACGACTTCATATTGACAAGCGGAAGCCTTAGTTCCGGTTTTATTTTCCCCATTAAACCTAAAGCTTCCTTTACAGGTCCGGGGTTTGTCTCTATAAAAAGAGCGTCCATAAGAGGCAGGTATCTATAATGAATTTCTCTGGCCTTTGAAATTTCGCCTTTAAGGAAAAAATCAGTAAGCCGGTGCACTTCCGCAGGGACAATGTTTGCAAGAACCGAAACTACGCCTTTTCCGCCCAGTGCCATCATTGGAAAAGTAAGCGAATCATCCCCCGAAAGGAGTATTATATTGTCTCCGCAGAGCCTTATAATCTCCGCACACTGGGCAACGCTTCCCGCAGCTTCCTTTATAGCAATAATGTTTTTGATTTCTGATAAACGGGCTACAGTTTCAGGAGCCATATTGACACCGGTCCTTGAAGGAACGTTATAAAGGCATACCGGTATATCCACCTCACCGGCTATTTTTTCGTAATGCCTGAAAAGCCCTTCCTGTGTCGGTTTGTTATAGTAAGGGGTTATTACAAGCGCGGCGTCGGCTCCGGCTTCCCTGGCATAGGAGGTAAGCTCTATTGCTTCAACAGTTGAGTTAGACCCTGTCCCGGCCATTACTTTTGCCCTGCCGTTGACTGTTTTAATCGCGGTTTTTATTACTTTCCGGTGTTCGTCCCCTGAAAGAGTAGCCGCTTCGCCCGTACAGCCGCAGGGCACTATGCATTCAGTGCCTTCCGAGATATGCCATTCAATCAGTTTTTCAAAAGCCTCGTAATCCACATTGTTGTCTTTGAAAGGGGTTACAATAGCCACACATGATCCCTGTAACATTATTTTATCCTCCGTTAATATGAAACCTCACGGGGAGGTCTTTATCTTTGAAAGTTCCAGAGTTCCTCTGAAAACTTCCCTTGCCTTTCCTTCTAATTTTACATTATAGACGCTTGAAATCAAATCCGCCTCGCCTCCGGCTCCGAAGTAAACCTTCATAGCAGACCCGCCCTCTGTCAGTACTTTTACGGGCGGCGTTACTTTTTTTCTTAGAGCCTGTACAACGGCAGAGGCAACAACACCAGTCCCGCAGGCCAGGGTTTCGTCTTCCACACCTCTCTCGTAGGTTCTGACCCGCAATGACGATTTTCCTGTGACACTTACAAAATTTGCATTTGTACCGGCGGGAGCAAACTCGCTGTTATGCCGTATCTTTCTTCCCATATCAACAACATCTATGGAATCTATGCTGTCGGTTTCAACAACAAAGTGAGGAACGCCTGTATTTATAAAAGATCCGCTTATTTCAGTATCACCAAGGTTTACTACCATATCAAGATGTATCCCGGAAGGGTCCGGCATGAGCAATTTTATGCTGTTTCCTTTTCCCTTTTCAGCCTGCATTGCTCCGGCACCGGTCTGGAATTCAAGTTCGTTTTTTCCTTTTTTTTCAAAAAAATACAGAGCACAGCAGCGAGCTCCGTTTCCGCACATCTCTACTTCACCGCCGTCCGGATTAAAAATCCTCATCCTGAAATCCATACCTTTTTCTTTTTCAAGAACAAGGACTCCGTCTGCCCCGACACCCCTGCGGCGGTTGCATATTGCGGGAACCATTTTCTTCCATTTGACAGATTTCAGCCCGCCTGACGTATTGTCAAAAAGCACAAAATCGTTTCCCGCGCTTTCTGTTTTAATGAAATCGGTAATTTCACACCTCCGTATCTACAAGATCGCCCGGCTCTTCCCTTCGCCTTATTAGGAAACTCCGGCCTTCATCTATCATAACTTCCGCCGGACGCGGCCTGGAGTTATAGTTAGAAGCCATTGAAAAACCGTAAGCTCCTGCTTCCATAACCGCCAGGATATTCCCTTTTTTTATTCCTTCCACTTCTCTTGATTCTGCAAGAAAATCGGATGACTCGCATACCGGCCCCACAACATCAGCCACTAACTTTTCGCCTTCCTTTTCAACGGGAACAATTCTGTGATGCGATCCGTACATTGCAGGCCTCACAAGATCATTGAACCCTGCGTCTACTATAACAAAGTTTTTGCCCGGGACTTTTTTAATGTAATTAATTTCCGTTAAAAGAACTCCGGCTTCTCCTACAATAGACCGGCCGGGTTCAAGTACTAGAGTTTCACTTCTTCCTTTAAAAACCTTACCTATTTCTCCGGCCAGCTGGGACGGAGTAGGAGGGTTGGCTCCTTCATAGTTAATTCCCAGCCCGCCCCCTATATCTATGTAGCTTATTTCTATACCTTCGGACTTCAGTCTGTCGGCAAAAACACAGGCATAACGAGCAGCCTCCAGAATAGGGCCGGAACTTGTTATCTGAGATCCTACGTGAACGTGGACTCCCTTTATTTGGATATTTTTCATTGATGCTGCGCGGCGGTAAAGATCCATAGCCTCAGCCGGAAATATGCCGAACTTGTTTTCTTTAAGGCCCGTGGATATGGAAGGATGGGTCTGGGGATCTATATCCGGATTTATCCTGAATGAAATACCCACGGATTTTTCTGATTCAGCAGCAACTTCCTGAATGGTTTCAAGCTCCTGGGCGCTTTCTATATTCAGGAAACAGATTCCCCTGTTTACTGCTTCTTCAATTTCACTGCGGGTTTTCCCTACCCCGGCAAAAACTATTTTTTCCGGCTCTATGCCCGCCCTGAGAGCCATATAGAGCTCGCCGCCCGAAACGACATCCGCTCCGCCTCCCATAGAAGATATCATTTTAAGTATATGCCCGCTGTAGTTTGCCTTGACCGCATAACATATAAGCGTATTCATACCTTCAAAAGCGCGTATATAATCCATAAACCTGTTTCTTATCTGCTTTGCACTGTATACATAGAGGGGAGTCGAAAACTCACGGGCAATTTTCTCAAGGCTGACTCCGTCCATCTTGAGAGCCCCGCCTTCATAACAGAAGGATTTGTTATTCTTATTCATTCCCTTCCTCTTTCTTTACACCGAGGCGTCTCTGAACGGCGTTTTCGGGCCTTATAAAATCATAAAGGCTCTCTTCCGCTTCGGGCACAGTCTCTTTTATTTCATCCAGTGACAAATGAGCTATGGCCCTGTAACCTTTTGCTATTCCATCAAGCACAAGAAGCCCCGTAAGCCTGTGGGCCTGCCTGAAATCGATACCCTTTTTCAATGTAAGATATTCCGCAAAATCCGCTGCATCAGTAAAACCTTCACGCGCGGCTTTTTCCATATTTTCTTTATTAAATGTAATGTTTTTCATTACGATTGCCATTACTCGCGCAAGGCTGCAGGCCAGCCCGGCCGCGGAATATATCTGCTTGTCATCCTGCATATCCCTGTTGTACGAAAGGGGCAGCCCTTTCATAAGAGTCATAAGTCCCGAGGATATGCCGCATAGACGGGATGAAGCCGAACGGACAAGCTCCATGCAATCGGGGTTTTTCTTCTGGGGCATTATAGAGGAAGTTTCAGAAATTTCTTCCGACAGGGAAACAAAATTGAATTCACTTGTTGAAAATATTATAAGATCCTCCGCCATCCTTGAAAGATGTACAGAAAAAACAGATATTATAGATGCAAATTCCTGTATGTAATCTCTGGAGGATACGGCATCTATCGGGTTTTCTATTATCCCTTCAAATCCCAGCTCAGAAGCTATCATTTCCAGGTCAAGTTTAATACCGGTACCGGCGGAAGCCCCGGAACCCAGAGGCAGCATATTGACCCTTTTCCTTAGCTGGCCAAGGCGCTGGCGGTCTCTCTGCAGCCAGGACCTGTATGCTCCCAGATGCGTAGAAAGAGTAACTGCCTGGGCACGCTGCATATGTGTATATACAGGAATAAGGGCTTTTTCGCCTCCGGCCGATATGTCCGCCACCTTAATGGCCCTCTGCAGTTTTTCTATTTCCGCCTCAAGGGACAGGGCGGCATCTCTCACGTACATCCTCATGTCGCATGCCACCTGGTCGTTCCTGCTGCGGCCGGCATGGAGTTTTTCTCCTATCTTACCCAGTTTTTCCTCTATGGCCATATGTATATCATCTGCATCAGAGGATAGAAAAGCAGGGTTCTTTTCTATTTTTATCTTTAATTTTTTAAGCCCTGAGACCAATTTTTTTGATTCAGAAGTGCTTATGATCCCGGCCTTTTCCAACGCATGGGCATGCGCAATACTTTGGCGTATATCGTAGGGAGCCAGAAACATATCTTTCTCAAGAGAAGATGTAAAACGCCTTATTTCTACGTTTAATTCTTTTGTAAGCCTGCCCTCTCTCAGGACCACTATTTACCTTCCTTTTCTTTCCATACTCTCAGAGGAAGTCCCCATAGTTTGATAAAGCCTTCAGCCGCCTCATGCGAAAACTCGTCGGCTTCCGTGTAAGTGGCAAGTTTCTCAGAATACATCGAAAAATCTGACCGGCAGCCTGTAACTCTGACCGAAGCTTTATGAAGCTTAAGCCTGACTTCCCCGCTCAGCCTGTCCCTGGTAGTATCAGTAAAACTCTGAATACTTTCCCTGAGAGGTGAGAACCACTTACCGTCATAGACCGCCCTTGCATATTCACCGGAAAGCTTCATTTTTTCCTTAAGGAGCTCCCTTTCAAGAACAAGGCTTTCAAGGGCCCGGAGCGCGCGGAACAATATCGTAGCTCCGGGAGACTCATAGACCTCCCTGGATTTAATTCCGACCACCCTGTTTTCAACCATATCGGTTCTACCTACTCCGTGAAGGGCTCCCAGGGAGTTGAGTTCTTCTACAAGCTCAACTTCACCCATACCGGTTCCGTTAACCGAAACCGGATCTCCCGATAAAAAACCTACTGTAACTTCTTCCGGATCCGAAGGAGTTTTTTCTGCCGGAGAAACTGTTATGTAGGAATCCGCAGGGGGTTCTGCCCATGGATCTTCCAGTTCTCCGCACTCTACGCTTATACCCCAGAGGTTCCTGTCTATGGAATACTTTCCCGCGCCTTTGTCTTCTATGGTAAGGCCTTTTTCCTTAAGATAATCTATTTCCTTTTCGCGTGAATTCAAGTCCCATTCCCGTACCGGAGCTATAACCTTAAGAGAAGGCATCAGAGACGCCGCCGCAAGCTCAAAACGCACCTGGTCATTTCCCTTTCCGGTACATCCGTGTGATATGGCATCCGCTCCGGTCTCTGAGGCAATCCTTATCATTTCCTTTGCAATAAGGGGCCTGGCCAGCGCAGTTGCAAGCAGATACCCGTTTTCGTATACCGCACCGGTTCTAAGTGCAGGAAAACAGAAATTTTTGACAAACTCTTTTCTCAAATCCAGGAAATAAAATTCGGAAGCCCCTGCCTTACGGGCCCTCTCCTTTAAAACATTTTCATCCTCGGAAACGCCCAGCAGGGCGCAGAACGCTACAACTTCGGCATTATATTTTTCCTTCAGGTAAGGGATTATACACGTAGTATCAAGCCCGCCCGAATAAGCTAACACAATTTTCATTTTACAGTTTCTCCTTAAGATATTTGCCGGTTTCCATTACGACCCTTTCAATATCCTGCTGCGTTATATTATACGGGGGAAGCATCCTCAGTACATTTCCGGCAGTACAGTTTGCTATGATACCTCTATCAAAAAGGAACTTTACCAGTTCACCGGCTTCGAAATCCAGTTCAACTCCTACCATAAGCCCCCGTCCGCGGACTTCTTTTATTGATGATTCTCTCTTCTGCAAATCCTTGAAAATTTTAACCAGGTTTTCTCCTGAATTCTTTATTTCTTCTAGCATTTTTTCGTCAATTGCATTAACCGTAGCAAGGCCGGCGGCGCAGGAAACAGGATTTCCGCCAAAGGTAGATCCGTGATCTCCGGGCTTAAGGCTTGCGGATACTTCTTCATTAAGTATTACGGCCGAAAGAGGGAACCCGCCGCCCACAGCTTTTCCCATTACAGCAATATCCGGCTCAATCCCGTAATATTCATAACCCATAAAAGTTCCTGTTCGCCCCATTCCGGTCTGAATCTCGTCTATTATAAGAAATATTCCTTTTTCCGAACATATCTTGCGCAAACCATGAATAAACTCTTTTTCGCCAATATTTACTCCGCCTTCACCCTGTATGACTTCTACAAGTATAGCGCAGGTTTTGAAATTTATTTTCTCTTCAGCAGACGCCAGAAAGTTAAAATCAGCGTGGATAAACCCTTCCGGCATAGGCCCGAGTCCCTTTGAAAATTTTTCCTGCCCGGTAGCTGACAGCGCCGCGAGGGTCCGGCCGTGGAAAGAATTCTTGAAAGATATTACTTCATATTTGTCCCCGTTAAAATATTTCCTGGCTGATTTCACAGCGCATTCAACGGCCTCGGCTCCCGAGTTTACAAAAAAAACCTTGCCCGGGAAATTACGTTCTATCAGGGCTGCGGCGAGTTTCTCCTGGTTGTCTTCTTTAAAAAGATTGCTGAGATGAAGATATTTCTCAGTAGTTTCCCGTATGCTTTCCATAACGGGCTGGGGACGGTGGCCAAGCACATTCACCGATATTCCTGAAAAAAGATCCAGGTATTCTCTGCCGTCTTTTGAGTAAATATACTTTCCTTCGGCGCGGGCTACGTCAAGGGCAAACCTTTTATATACTCCAAGCAGGGCGCTCATATAATTACTGTTCCCTTCTCTCCTTTAAAATTAATCATGTTTACTTTCCCAACTCCTCCTTCAATAGCCTTCTTTGACGCAGCAAGCTTTGGGATCATCCCCTCGGAAATAATTCCGCTACTTAAAACAGACTCTACATCAGAAGCCCTTATTAGGGGAACCAGTATTTCACCGTCAAGCACTCCGCCTGTTGAAGTTATTATATTAAGTTCCCGCGCTCTGTAAGCTGATGCCGCTGCTGCTGCAAAAAGATCAGCATTTACATTCAGCGCTCCTCCAGAAGAATCTGCGCTGACAGGGCTGAGTACCGGGATAAAGTCATTTTTCATAAGAACATCTGTTACCGCAACGTCAATTTTTGTGATTTCGCCCACACAGCCCAGTTTTTCATCCAGTACTTCAGCTGTTGAAAAGCCGCCATCACGGCCGCTTATACCGACAGATTTAAAACCGGCAGTATTCAGGACGCTGACAATCTGCTTGTTGATACTGCCGCTGAGGACCATCTCAACGACCTTGACTGTTTCTTCATCTGTTATGCGCTGACCCTCCTCAAAACAGGCTTTAATTCCAAACCTGTCCAGGCATCGGGTAATTTCACCGCCGCCTCCGTGGACAAAGAGGCAGTTTCCGGGGTTTATCTCATCTTTAATTGCATCTATGATGCCGGAAACCACGGAAATACTTTCAAGAGCTGCTCCCCCCAGTTTAAATACTTTTACAGAATCATTCATGGCTTTATTATATTATTTTTCTATGCCGTTTCAACAGTGAAATTTCATCTTTGACAGTACTATAAAATATATGCTAAAATTAAATTATGAAAAAAATACTTATTGTAGAAGATGACCCGTCTGCAAAACAGATTTACAGAGATTTTCTTGAAAGGTTTAAAAACCTTAAACTGTATGAAGAATCAGACGGAGAATCCGGCTTTGAAACTGCCAAAAAAGTACTTCCCGACCTCATAGTCCTTGATAACAGAATGCCTAACCTCTCAGGCGAACAGGCTGCAAAAAAGCTCAGGGCAGAACCTTCTACCTCATCAATACCTGTAGTAATGATAACAGCAATGGCTCTGGATAAACGACAAATTGAGCTCATTAAGCTTGATGTGGATGAATTTATACAGCATCCTTTCAGCCCCTGGATGTTCCAAAGCACTATAGAAAAGTATTTGGGCCCGTTAGCTGAGATTTCGCTGGATCCTGAAAATTGAAAAAAATCCTTGTTATAGAGGACGATACAAGCACTCGGAAACTTTATCGTCACTTTTTAGAAAGATTCAGGGATATTCATGTTTATGAAGCCGGGGATGGCTATACCGGCCTGGACCAGGCAGTAAAGATAAAACCGGACCTGATAATACTTGATAACAGAATGCCGGGAATGCCCGGCGAACTTCTTGCAAAAAAACTTAAATCAATACCTTCAGTCAAGGAAATACCTATAATAATGGCAACCGCCATGAAGCTTACGGAAGAACTGCAAGAAATGATAAAAATGGATATTCAGGAGTTTATTAAGCAGCCTTTCAGCCAGTGGGAACTCCAAAAAAAAATTGAAAAATACCTCGGCCCTCTGATCGAGCTTACTATAGACTAGTAATTATAATCTCAGAAAAAAACCCTTACCGGAAGCATCTATTCCGTTCTCCGGGCCGGATTCTCCAGAATAAATAATAATAGAGGATATTTCTTGCAGTTTTTCCCAGGCAGGCCTGTAGGGATCCATAACTATAACAGCATCAAATTTTTCATCCGGGATTTCTCCGCCGGCATAAATGAAAATATTCTTTTGACCTCTTATTATTCCCTGCATATAATTATCCCTTATATCAAGGTATTTCCTGTAAGGTTCCGTGAATTCAAACTCCCAGTTATTGTAACTGACTGTTTTTCCCGCTTTTGCTTTTCTAATTTTGTCACTTCCTACCGCAGAAACAAAGTCATCCCACATAAGAGGGCTGCCGGTCTTTCCCGGATAAAAAATTCTCCGGCTTCCCAATGCAATAGCCAGCCCGGCAACAGTCTCCAGGCCCGAAAATGGAGGATGCACTATATATATGTCATCTATCCCGGAATATCCTTTGCTGCGTATTAAATTCAGCGTATCGGATACATTAACTCGTCCTTTTCCTGCAAAAAGAACCGGGCGCCCCCTTCCCGTCTTTACAAGAAAAGATGGTGAGTCCTCACCGCAGATTGCGGCAATATAGCTGCGGGGATAAAAATTAACGAAGCCAATTGCAGAAAATGAAACCGCCGCCCCTATACAAATAGCTGCTGCCCGCCTTTTCGCATTAAGCATTCCGGCGCCGGCAAGTACAATATAAATTCCGGCCATTAATGCAACCGGAGGAGACGGAGAATATGCTCCGGAAAAACCGCTGCCGGACGCAAAAGAAGCCAGGGTAATAATACCGCCGGTGAAAACTTCGACAGCCCGCGCGTATACAAGGGCCGCCGCCGGGAAAAATGGCCCCAGAAACAAAAATACAAATATGCAGGCCATTGCCAGGGATGCAAGCGGTATAACCGCTATGTTTATAAGAGGCGCGGCAAAAGGCACATAATTAAAACTTTGCGCCAGTACGGGAAGAATAAAAATAACAGCTGCTGTAGATACCCCCAAAGCTTTACCCATATACCTGCTCAGTACAGGGCCAAGATAAACAATGCCGAAAACAGCAAGAAACGACAGCTGAAATCCCGCTGTAAACAGAAGTCCGGGCTGTAAAAACAATATAAACAGAGCAGCGGCGGCAAGCCCGTTAAAAACATTTCCCCTACCCCCCATCATGTATCCCGCTCCGGCAAAACTCATCATCACAGCGGCGCGAAGAGCTGAAGGCCGGGCGCCGGACACAAGAACAAAAACCCACATGGCAGCCAGAGAAAGAAAGAGCGCGTGCCGGCGGGAAATACCGGGTGATGAAAACAAATAATAGAAGATAAAAAGAACCAGCCCAGCATGAAGCCCCGAAACAGCCAGTATATGAGTTATTCCGGCATTTCTGAAGTCCTGAAGTATTTTTTCGGGCATTCTTGACGGATCTCCAAGAAACATGGAAAGTATAACCTCTGAATACGGATGCCAAAAATACTTTTCTATAAGGCCGGTTGTATGTATTCTTATGTTACCTATTAAACTTCCCGGAAAACGTTCTTCAAGAATTTTCATTTCCGAGGCCCGGGCTGTTGCAAAAACTCCCTCGTTGGCAAGGTGAGCCCCGTAATCAAACTGCCCGGGATTAACCGGTGAAGGCGCCTCATAAAAACTGCCCTCTATTTTTACCCGGGCGCCGGGGGGAGGAGGCGCGCCGTCATAATAAACGGCTACCTTACCGGAGGTATCCCACTTGATTCCGTCTGACCGGAATTCTTCCGCGCTTACTGTAATTCTGCGAAGGGAATACCCGGCTCTGCCGGTAAGAACACCCTCTGCAGGTACCAGGTGAAAAAAGGAGTCATCAGGAATGTTTCTGAAATATGAATGCCGGAACCCGAAAACAAAAAAAACAATTAATAATATGCCTATAGCAGGAGGAAAGCTCTTCGAGGATCTGAAAAAAACAAACGTCAGAACTGCGAAAAAAAACATACCGGATAACCAGAAAAAGGGGATTCCTGTGTAAAGAGAAAAAATTATTCCAGCGCAGGCCGCCAGAAGAGGCAGCCCAAGAGGGACAGGCTTTCCTCTTATTTTTCCGGGGAAAAACGCCGGCACTTATTTTACCCTCTGTATTTCAATCTCAGGCTCTTCTTCACCCGGAGGGAGAATATAAGTAACAGGAGGAGCTTTGCCTATTCCAAGTCGCGAGAAAAAACCTTCACGACGCAGATTCTCAACAGGCGCTTAAACAGGTTTTACTTTAACGTCATCTGCGGCACAGGAAGATTTAACTTCATATCTTTTCTCTGATGTATATGTTTTCTGTTCTACGGAGGGCCCGGCAAGAACGGGAAACTTTCCTTCAAGATAAAAAATCCTCAGCATCCCGACAAGCGCTGTAAGGATTAAAAAAACAAATATTTTTACAATCCCGCTCTTACCCGCGGGAGAAAAATCCTTTTTCATTTATTTTAATAAGGAATACCCTCTGGGGGTTATTTTACAGCCGGTTACGTTACCGTATCAGTCCCTGCGGCTTTTACGCCTCAAATGAATCGAAGCAATCACCGAAACACCTGCCCCTACAACAATAAGAACTATTATTTGTGAATAAAGAATCTGGTTCATACCCTCAAGTATGTTTTCGCGGCCGGGAAAACCTGCCAGGCTGGTTTCAACAAAATTGTATAAGGAATAATAGAAATTCCCCCCTACGGCCGCTCCCGCCGCCAGCACAGCAAAAAATACTGTTACGGCATATCTTATGCTAAAAAAACTTTTCAATTCGATCCCCCTAACTCTGTACTTACCCTATAACCCCGGCCATCTGTAATAACAGTTACATGGCCATCCATATCGGTCCTGTAAACGACGGTTCCCATATCCTCATATCTCCTTATGACCTCATAAGCCGGCAGCGAATAGCGGTTGTTTCTTCCCGCAGAAAACACGGCAACCTCAGGCATAACATAATTCAGAAAAGGCCTGGAAGAGGAAGAGTGCGACCCGTGGTGGGGCGCCATCAGTATCGTCGTTCTCAGGTCATCCCCGTATGCCATAAGATCCAGTTCCGCAGCTTTTTCCATATCCCCCGCAAAAATGAAGCTTATTTCACCGGCCACAACGCGCGTCACTATGGAATTGCAGTTCTCGTCACTGTAGAGAGTTCCCTGGTAACGCCTCAATGGCCCTATAAACTGCGCGGTTATGTCTTCCCCAAACGGCAGCGTTTCTCCGGCTCGGGCAACTCTGAAATCTACTCCAGTTTCCCTGACAGCTTTAAGGTACTCCTCCGTATAAGGGGAAGGATATTCAGTACCGTTGTCATATACAGCGCCCACATCAAAATTTCTAAGTATATAG
>PWOI01000021.1 GCA_003557485.1 Elusimicrobiota bacterium
TAAACAAAATATGCATCCCCCATTCCGGTTTCTTGATCAAAAGAAACATTTTTCACTTTGTACCATCCCTGGGCGGCCACTTTCAGCCGTTGCCGGTAAGCTTCACTGACAACTTCAACATAATCAATCTCCCCTTCAGATGAACAATATTTACCGTCTCTCACCTCTATCCGGCTTTCATCGCTGCCAAGTTTACAGGCAGCGGCCTTTTTAAGTGTCTCTCTGATCTGCGATGCGGCATCCATTACTGCTTTGCCCCCAACCGTTGTAGCCCTTGATGCAACCGTAGGCCCGGAATCAGGAACCCTGGTGGTATCCGGCTGAAGGATCTCAACCATATCGTAAGAACATCCCAGAGTGTCGGCGCATATCCGGTTAAAAACAGTGAGAGCGCCCTGCCCCATCTCAACATTGCCAACGGCAACTACAACCGAGCCGTCTTCTTTTACATAAACCTGGGCGGCGGATTTAGCGAAATATTTTCCCTCTGCGCCAAGCCCAACCCCGTAAAAAGTTGTAGATATGCCCATTCCTTTTTTCAGAGTGCTCCTGTCACCGGCGCAATGAAGCTTGAATTTACTTTTTTCAAGGGCTTGATTGAGGGTTTCTTCCATTCCGCAGCTATCTCCGACTACCTGTCCGGTTGCGGTTACAGCGCCGGTTTTAAGAAGGTTTTTCCTGCGAAGCTCCACGGGATCCATTTCAAGTTTTACTGCAAGTTCGTCAATCAGCGATTCATTTGCAAAGTTGACCTGGGGCTGGCCGAAGCCCCTGAAAGCCCCGCATGGAACAGTATTAGTCGCCATAGCATAAGAATCCACCCGGACATTAGGTATGTCGTAGGGGCCGGAGGCGTGGATAATCCCGCGCCAGGCAACGATCGGTGAAAGAGTAGAATAGGCGCCTCCATTAACTATATACTCAGCCTCGCACGCAATCAATTTTCCGTCAGAGGACGCGCCATATTTTATCCTCGTTCTCGAGGGGTGCCTTTTGGACATAGAATGAAAATCTTCTTCGCGGTCATATACCAGGCGCACCGGTTTACCGGTCTTCATAGCCAGAAGAGAGGCGTGAGCGGCCAGAATTGACGGCATATCCTCTTTACCGCCGAAACCGCCACCTGTAGGGGACTGGACAACGCGAACTTTTGAATAAGGAACACCTAAAATGCGGACAAGCGCATTATGCACGTAGAATGGACACTGCATAGAACCGTAAACAGTAATGTGGGAAGACGGCCCGGGGACTGCCGTAAGCCCCTGGTTTTCAAGATAGCAGTGAACCTGGTGAGCCGTTCTGTAAACTTTTTCGATTATTACATCTGCTTCTTTGAATCCCCTGTCAACATTTCCCTTTCTTATCCTGAAAGAAGAATGTATATTGTCCTCGCCGCCTACATAGACAGAATCGGGCGTCATTGCTTCAACCGGGTCGTAAACAGCAGGGTGCTCCTCCACAACAAGCTCGGCGGCGCGCGCCGCAGACCTAGCCTCCTCACGCGTATCGGCGGCCACAAGGGCTACTGCCTGGCCGTAGAACTTCACAAAGTCCCCTTCCCCTGCAAGACACGGGTAATCGTTTTTTACAAAGGGGACCGAATTCTCCCCGGGTATATCACCGGAGGTTATGACTGCCCTGACTCCAGGCATTTTTCTAATCTTATCAATATTGCTGAACTCTATGACCTTCCCGTGGGATACAGGGCTTCTCACGGTTGCGGCTTCCAGCATCCCGTAAAGCGGGATGTCTTCTATAAACTTTGTCTGTCCGCGAACCTTTTCGCGCGCATCCACCCGGGGTGAGTTTTCAGAGGCCTTTCTTTTAATCAAAACAAAAACATCCTATTTTTTCTCAAGGGCCGATTCGGCGGCGGCGCGGACAAACCTGTCCTTATCTCTGAGGGCGTTTTCCAGAGCTCTTTCAATAGCGTGCCCGGAAAAATGCTTCAGGGCCTGTATTGCAGATATTTTAACTACACCACTCTGCCTGCGGAAAGAAAAACTGTACCATTTCGGTTTTTCAATTATACTTATAAGCGGCTCTACAGCCCTTTTATCCCCTATAGAAGCCAGGGCCATACAGGCTGCCTGGCGTATCATATCAGATTCACCCTTTGAGGAAAGGGTTTTGGGAGAGACAATGTTTATGAGCTCTTCAACTGCAGGTTCATATTCAAGCTCTCCAAACATCCTTATTACTTCCCTTCTTACAAGGTCGTCTCTGTCTTGAAGGCTTTGCATAAGGAATCTTCCCTTACGGTCATCCTCTGAATGTATACGGGGAAGAGTCAGAACAGCTTCCACTCTCACCCTCCTGTCAGGGTGGGTCAGAGCTTTTTTAAGATAAGAAAAAGCGAGGCTGGCGCTCTCCAGGGCCGGAAGCACCTGGACCAGCCTTTTCAGTTTTTCCGTTGATGTTTCTCGTTCAAATTCTCCTGCCATATACGACAGGGCGTCCCCGCCGATTTCCTTCAGAAGTGAGACCATATACATCCGCTGGCTGAAATTTTCACACTCCTTGATACTCTCAACAAGCGCCGGCACAATAAAGGCTCCCAATGCAACAGTAATACGGCGGGTATTCTCACGTATATCTCTATCCGGGGAATCCAGGTCCTGAAGGACAATCTCCGCCGCGTCGCTGGAGGCGATGCCTTTAAGAAACCCTTCAGCATATTCCGGCCTTTTAACAAAATCCGGTGTTTTCTCTTCGGTATTGCGCCTGTACATCTCTATTACCGGGAGAGCCTTGCCGTATTCTTTCCTGCGGATGTACTGCTGGGCTTTCTTAAGCAGTATTGAGGAAATCTCCTGATATATTTCTTCATCCCTTTCTTTTACTGACTGTTCCCGTATAGCTATGAAAAGGGTTTCGGAAGACTTGTTTGATATAAGGTCAAATACTCCGTAAAGTTTTTTCATAAGTAAAATAGCGCTGCTGCGGACGGCGAGCGTATCAGCCTGCAGGTCATCAAGAATTTTTTCAACGAGTTTTTTGATAACTTCGTCCTCTCCGGCGGCATCAAGCGCTTTAAATATTTCCGGCAGTTCTTCCCTGACATCCCCCCCTATTATAGCCAGGCTGTCTTTTTCAAGTATCTCATGGGCCCTTCGAAAAGAGAACGATGCCGATGACTTCCACATATCAACCGGAGGCGGGACAAGTTCATCCAGGTTGCTGTTGAGAAGCTCCCTGCATATTTCAAGGGCCATTCCTCTGTCCTTAAAACAGTCAATCATAAACCTCACAGTGTTTTTTATATTATCAAGTTTGCCGTCCGAAGAGATCTGAGGGGATAAAGCTTTCAGGTGCCTGTATGAGCTGATTAACCTGAAAACGGTTTCTTTAAGCTGGGGCTGTGTAAGGGAAGTATTCATCTTATCTGCTACTGCATCCCTGGCTCCTGTTTTTTTATTTAAAAACTGCGAAAGAAGTTCGGGTTTGAGCGAAAACAGCTTTTCAGCTATCTCCATCTTGGTCTCATCCCTTATGGTTCCCCCGGAGGTCATCAACTTCATTTCGTTTATCTCCTGTATTACCTTCATCAATTCATCGAGAGCCCCCCTGTTCTTCTCAAAGTGATCCTTTGCGCCGGAGACAACCATATCATCACTGTCAACGGGGCGGTATATGCGTTCATTGACTTTTATATGCTCAACCCCGTTCTTCTTCAATTGTTCCCTTACCGCAGTTTCAACTCTTGCCTCCCTGGAGCTTTTACCGGCGAGAGCAGACATAAAAACCGTGAGTTCCCTCATTGCAAGGCCGCAGCGGAAAGTAATGTTCCTGATATTCAGAGACGACAATATTTCTGCGGCTCCTTTAACTGCCTCCTTCTTATCTGTAGCCAGGTTTCCCGTTTTAATGAGTTTTCCGTTTATAAGAATATCGTTTTCAGACTCATTAATAACCAGAAGGTCAGCCCTGTCAAATATCTTTATTAAAACAGAATAAAATTTCCGTATGGACATCTCGGCGGGCTCAGATGAGGGAGGATAAAGTTTTACGGCGGCAAACGAAGCTTTAAAACGGAAAAGAGCTTCAATCACCAGGTCAAAAGAATACCGGTCCCTCTCTATATCAAAACTTCCTGAGGCAGGACTTCTGTTCATTCAGCCCGCCGCGTTTTCCAGGGCGTCACTGACTGCCTGAATAATTTCGGCCTTCTGAAAAGGCTTTACAAGGTATACGACCACTTCCTTCTCCAGTTTCTCTTTCAATTCGGGCTCAATATTGAGCCCGGTAAGAAAAACTACGGGTATAGATGATGTAGAGGAATCTTTCCTTATCTCCCTGATTGCCTCATACCCGTCCATCTCAGGCATATCGTAATCCATAACAATAAGGTCAGGCCGCTCTCCTATGGCCGATTCGACGCCTTCCCTGCCGTTGCCGGCTTCAATGATTTCAAAACCTCTGTCCTCAAAAACCTTTTTTATCAGAATACGAACAAAGACATCATCATCGCATACAAGCATTTTCTTTTTCACCTGTAAAACCTCACTCTTTAATTTTAAAAACTAAACACCCTCGACTTCGTCAGGCCTTCTTTCAATCTTCCTTGAGCTGCTTCTTCTCCTCGGGAGTCCTCTCCCTCATCTCCAAAGCCCCGGAAAAACATTTCTGCGCGCATATAGAGCATCCTATGCATCTGGACGGGTCGGTCTCGGGGTGTTTCTCCCCGTCCAGTTCTATGGCAAGGTATGGGCACCTTGCGCAGTTGCCGCATTTAAGGCAGAGATCCGGGTCTATAAGGGAGGAAATCTTCTTCTCCGAAGACAGGTCCATAAAATCGGTTACGGCCTGCGGCTGCGCAACCCCTATTAAATCCTTTACTGATGAAAAACCCCTCTTCTTCATAAGAAAACTCAACCCGTTCACAAGCTCATCTATTATCCCATACCCGTATTTCATAACAATAGTGCAGAACTGAACAGTTTCAACTCCCAGGGCCAGAAAATGGGCTGCCTGCCTGTAATTCATAGGGCCGCCGTTTCCCGATATTGCCACCCCAATGGGAACTGCCCTTGCAAGGGTAAAATAGCTTATGGGCGCAACCCCCGCACCGCTCATACCGAGGACAACCCCGTCCTCCCATTTCTCTTTTCCCCTCTCCTGGAAACCCAGTGAGGGAAAAGTGTTTGCCAGGGTTACGCCGGCTTTTTTGTTTGGATACTTATCCAGGACTCCTTTCACCTCTTTGATTATAGTTTCAATTGAAGTCACGGCCGCGGTCAACTTGAAAAGCTTGGGGATCTCCGGGTCGGAAACCTGCATAACCCAGTCAATAACTTTTGCCGTAAGCTCCGGCGACTGGGCAACTATATCACCCTCGGTTCCTTCCCCGCCCTGGGGACAGGAAAGAGAATACTCAATACCCATAGCCCCGGCATCCTCCAGCGCTTCGGTATTTGACTGCCACCCTTTCATATCCTCCAGGTCATTGCCGGTAACCGGCCCTCCCGTGGAGGCAATTGTCAGCCTGCCGGGGTACTCCTTTACCAACCTCTTAATTTCCGAAGAAACCCGGTCCATGAGATGTCCCGAAACGTTATCGCAGTTACCGTAGGTATCGGAAGAATACATATGCATATACTCTCCCGGTATATGTATGGGCCCTTCGGCAAAAGTTGTTTTCATAACCCCCCCTGCCCAGCCGGCCTCATAGGCCTTTTTCATCTGCTCATATCCGTCCGAAGGAGGAGCCGCGGAAAGAAGAAAAGGATTTATTATTTTCCTACCGAAAAATTCGGACTCAAGGCTGACAGGTGTTTTTATGTATCCGGGAAGAGACGATTTGCTTCTTTTTTTGTCTTCTATAACGGGAACATCACTTTTCTGAAGAAAACTTTCAACTTCCAACGCGGCGTTCTTGCCGGCCGCAACAGCTTCCACAACCGTAGAGGGGCCGTTTACGCAGTCACCGGCAAAAAAGATATTATCCCCCTCCCCACGCGGAAGAGACGCCCTGTTTCCTATGGCCATTATTACCGTATCTATATCCGGCCTCTTCTGCGCTGTCCCGGGAATACTCTTTATATTTTCAAGTAAAAACTCTTCCCCTTCAAGCGTTACTTTCTCTGTTTCAATTGATTCAACCGCACCTGACTCCCCTTTTATGGAGAGTACCGCTGTTCGGGGATTAACCTCTATATTAAACTCCACAAGCTCGTCTCTTTCCCTGTCAGTGAGAGGCATACCGGCATTGTTTTCCAGGCAGAATATTTCAACCCTGCCGGCACCTGACCTGACTGCCTTAACGGCGCAGTCCAGGGCCGTCGCCCCGCCCCCTATAACGGCAACATTGCCGGAGAGACTGGAGTCACTATCCAGAAACTCAACAGCAGTTACCGCCATCTCCTGGCCTTCAATGCCCGGCATAACCGGATCCCACAATCCGGCGGCTGCTATCACAGCATCATATTTCCCAGAGAGCCCGTACAGATCCTCAACCGGGTTTCCGCCTTTTACACTGACATCACCCAGACTCTTAATAAAATCAATATCACCACGCAGCATTTCCCGTTCAAGCCGGTAAGGGGGTATAAGGTTTGCCATACCCCCTGACCCTTCCCTCTTTTCATATATATCTACGCGATGGCCTTTTCGGGCAAGAAAGGCCGCAGCGGCAAGGCCCGATGGCCCGGAGCCGACAACAGATATTTTCCTGCCGGTCTTCTTTACCGTTTCAAACTCTCCTATCCCGCAGCCCCGGCGGGCCCTCCATACAATTTCGGCCTGGAGGCAAGGTATATTTATGGGGCCGTCAAAAAGCTTACGGGAACACTCTGCCATGCAGAACTTATCGGGACATACCATTCCGCATACGCCTCCCAGGGGGTTGTCTTTCATTATAATCGCCGCTGAACGGGAGAAGTCTTCTCCCTGCATCTGGCGGGCAGCCATTATGAAATCGGCGGGAGAACAGTTTACCGGACAGCCACTGCGGCAGGGTTTTTCCTCGCAGAACTCGCACCTCTCAAGTTCGGCCTTAAGCTGAGCGTCGGTAAAAAGAAGTCCTTTGCTTTTATCTTTATATCTATACTTTTGTTCCGGAGAATTATAAATTTTTTCGGGATAATCTTCCGGTGTTTCCCTCAGTTTCAATCTTATTTTTAAGTGGTTAGTATATTTCACTCTCAAACCTCAACTGTATTTCTTGGCAGGGGGGTTACGATGTCTATTCCTATTCCCACCGCCGTTCTCACTTCCATTTGACAAACTTGAATAATTTAATTATCATTATTACAGAATCATGATGAGAGGCAAACCGAAGGGTTCCGTCCCTAGGCAATGCCTCTCCTTTTTTTAGCCCCTTTCTTTGTATTCCAATTTATTTTTCAAATCATTCATAAAAACAATATGCTTCATAAATTCACGAAGCAAGGAAGAATAACTGTCTTTATCCGGAATCATAAGTTTCAAAAGTTTCTCTTTCCTTGTCAGGTATTTAATGAGGCAATGAAAATCACCATCGCCGGTTGTTATAATAGCCTTATCAAAATTTTCATATTCAATCATTGTGTGTAAAACCAGCTCCGCATCTACATTCCCTTTAATTCTTCCACCTGGGAACCGTAACGTAGGCTTAAATATTAAGATAAAGCCGGCTTCCTGCAGGGAAGTATATAAGTCTTGATATCTATTGACATATCCTAAAAAGAGAAATGCCTTCGTCACATTGTATTTATCCCTTAAATATATTCGATATCTGGCAAAATCTAGGGACCATCCCTGATTTTTGATTGAAAGATTTAAATTCTGGCTATCTATAAAAGCGAAGTTATTCATACTCTCCTTTTCACTGATCGCAATTTGCGACCGGCTTTAATCTAAAAATACAATAATGCGATCCCGCCATATAATATCATATTCTGGTTAAAAATGTAACAAAAGACGTATAATGTTGCGTTTCTGCCACATGCCTATTCACTCTCAGATAATTCCTTATCTATCTTGTCCACCTTCTCTCCCAGGTATCCAATGCGCAGGGGTTTTTGAACATAATCAGTTATGCCCAGGCTCTGCGCTTTCTTTACTTTATCAACTCTATTATATGCGTATCCCGGTAACTTTTGCCACCCATTCCGGCCAACTTCTGCCACCCCCTTCGGAGCGAAGCGACGCAAAGTCTTTTCTATTTACATAACAAGCGGCAGGCCCTCATTGGCTCCGATATTGTTAAAAAAATTACCTCCGTCCAATTCATTCCTTGTAAGAGCGTGGAACAAACTCTATAATATCAATAAAACAAGTATAATACACTAAGCTGTCGCTCTTGCTAAAGTCATTACAAAGTCGGATAGAGAACAGTTTACCGGACAGCCACTGCGGCAGGGTTTTTCCTCGCAGAACTCGCACCTCTCAAGTTCGGCTTTAAGCTGAGCGTCGGTAAAAAGAAGGCCTTTGCTTTTATCTTTATATCTATACATATATCACCTCACATTTCTTATGCAGTTTCGGTAATTATTGTATACATATAAAAAGCTAATTTCAACCTTGGCGGGAAGAATAAAGAAAAGAAGAGAAAAAAGAAATAAAAACGAAACTAGTTGAGGTTGTACCTGAATCTCCTGGTCCTGCCCTGTATTATTATATACCCGGGAGTTACCTCAACAAGCCTGTAATCTCTTATGAAATCATGTCTTCTGTAAACTTCCCCTCCTATAATAGCATACAGGACTCTTCCTTCACGGAGAACTCCCTGAAAGTTCATATAAGGGGCAGGCTCTACTTCAGGTTCGGGTTCAGGTTCCGGCTCATCAAAATCATCAAATTCTTCTTCAGCATATCCATCAATATCTACATCTACCGTCTCATACTGCTCATCAGACAAACTGTCTACGAAATCATACCAGAAAACCCTCAAGTCCCTACCCCTTACAGCAAAGAGAAGGACAACGGCAACAGCCAGAAGAATAATATATTTCAGTCTCATCTTTTAAATTTAACGCAACTGTTCTTCAATTCTCTCCAGGGCAGCCCTGAGCTCCTGTATATGGGCCTCCTGTCTCTCAATCTGCTTCTGCTGGGTTTTCACAACTTCCGTAAGATAAAGTGGGATCCTATTGTAATGTATGGATTCTACTTTGCCATCCAAAAAACTGACCAATCTATCCAATCCCAAATCTACAAAATCCTCAGCTATATATCCTATACTCTCTTCCCCTGTACTTTTGCAGTTATATACTTTAGATTCTGTTTTTAGAATCTTAGAAAAATCTTCCTCAAAAGGCCGAATATTTTTCTTGTATCGTTTTGAAGAAGTCATTCTAACTAGATCTCCTCTTTTATGA
>PWOI01000151.1 GCA_003557485.1 Elusimicrobiota bacterium
TCTCAGCCGATAAGCCGGAAAGCGAAGCTCTGGATGAATTTATAGACAAATTTTATCCTCCCGAAAAAACCGGCGTTCCTGACGGTGTGGAAAAAGAAAAGAAAAAGTTTTACCAGTACCCCCTGCTTATTACTGCCCTGATTCTTCTTTTTCTCTTTGCCGGCGCCGCTTATTTCACAAGGGCCGGCCGCAGGGTTCTTGCTCCCGCAGACGAAGTTGGAGTTATGCGCGGCGACATACTTATAAGAACGGATCCGCCGGGAGCTTCTGTGAGTATAAGAGGTGTTGATGTTAATTACAGCAGCCAGCGCACATCCCCTGCGGATTTTGTCTCTCTTGAGGGAGGAAATTACCGGGTGCTTGTGGAAATGGATGGCTACGAGGAATGCTCCCTTGATGTTTATCTTGACTCGGGCCGCCAGGAAACCCGGAACATTGAGCTTACTCCCCACAGGCAGGTCCATATTTCTTTAGGCTCCTCAATAGGGTTTAATCCGTCCGAAATAATCTATCTGGACGGGGAACCCCTGATATATTATGGCCGGCCTCTTACGGTAAGCAGGGGAGGGTTCTCCGGGAAACGCATTAATATACCCTCCGGCTCCCGGCATACCATAAGAATTGCAGGAAGGGAAAAGGTCATCGGGACAGGCTCTGAAAATGAACCGGTCCGGATTACTATAGAAAACGGGCAGATAAAAGTTGAATAAATCAAGATTTTCCGTTAGTATTCAAGAAGTAAGGTTAGTGTTTTAAAGGAGAACTGATTTGGTACTGAACCCTTTTAAAAGAAAACTGGTGGGTGATATTCTTGTCCACCGGGGCATTATCACGAAAGAACAGCTTGAAACTGCTCTTGAGCAGCAGGAAACTTCTGACGAGAAAGTTACCGAGATAATGCTGCGCCTGGGTATGGTAAAAGAGAAAGATATACTTGAGGCGCTTGCTTTCCAGAAAGGCGTGGAATATATCCGCCTGCACGAAGTGGAAGCCGGTGAAGAACTGAAAAAACTTATTCCCGAGGATATGGCCCGCCGTTTCAATGCCGTTCCCGTCAGGAAAAGCGGCAATGCCGTGGTCTTTGCTATGACTAACCCCTCAGATGTCATAGCAATTGAGGAAATAGAAAAGTCTGCCGGAGTGAAAGTTACTCCCGCTATCGCTTCGCGGGACGATATTGAAAAGCATATTGAAAAGGTTTACGGCGGGTTTGCGGGGTTAAGCAACCTTACCGAATCAATAGATTTTGATACCGCATCGCCGGAGGACACCATCCCTGAAATAGAAGACGGGGAGTATGACGCCGAAGATACGCCGATAGTCAAGTATGTCAGTTCTGTAATAGCCGAGGCTATTAAGAAAAATACGACTGATATACATATAGAACCTTTGCCTGAAACTGTTCTTGTCCGCCTTCGGATAGACGGGCAGCTCAGGGAGTTCCCCGGACCCGCGAAAAAAGCTTATCCTGCTATTGCATCCAGGATAAAAATCCTTTCCGGGCTCGACATAGCCGAGCGCCGCCTTCCCCAGGACGGAAAAGTAGCTGTGGACTTTGAGGGTGTAAAGGTCAATATAAGGGTTTCCACGCTTCCTACCATTTACGGGGAAAAAATAGTAATGAGGATTCTCCGCCAGTCCGGTCTTTCCCTTGACCTTGAGTCACTAGGATTTACGGAGAATGATTTGAAACTCTATAAGGACGCCCTTAACTCCCCGCTTGGAATGATACTTGTCACCGGCCCTACGGGAAGCGGCAAAACTACTACACTCTACTCGGGGCTTAATTATATAAATAAACCGGAAAAAAATATAACCACGGTTGAGGACCCGGTTGAATACCAGCTTAAGAGGATAAACCAGGTCCAGGTGAAAAACGACATAAACCTGACTTTTGCCCGGTTTCTGCGCACTGTGCTTCGCCAGGACCCGGATGTTATAATGGTAGGGGAGATAAGGGACAGGGAAACAGCTGAAATCGCAGTCCAGGCGGCCCTTACCGGGCACCTTGTTCTTTCCACTCTTCATACGAATGACGCTGTTTCGACCCTTACCAGGCTCAGGTATATGGGCATAGATTCATTTCTTGTCGCAGATGCGGTTAACCTGGTTATAGCCCAGAGACTGCTCAGAAAAATATGTCCCGATTGCAAGGAGGAAATAAAACTTGTAGAATCGGTTTTAAATCAGCTCAACCTGAAGCCGGATAAAAATACGGTTCTATACAAGGGGCAGGGCTGTGAGAAGTGTTTTGAGGCCGGCTACCTGGGAAGGACAGCCGTTTACGAAATGCTTCCGGTGACGGAGGGTATTAAAAAGTTGATTATTGAAAAGGTTCCGGAGGCGTCAATCAGGAAAGAGGCGGTAAAGCAGGGACTGGTGACGCTGAGGCAGGCAGCGGTTCAGAAAATGCTTGATGGCATAACAACGCTGGATGAGGTTCTGACGGTGACTTTCTGAACCGGAGATGCAGGAAAAGGGTTTAAAGGGAAGTAAAGGTAACAGAAGGAGGTAAGAAGATGAAGATTGACAGAAGGAAAAACGGAGGTTTCACACTGGTGGAACTTATCGTTGTGATGGTGATTGTAGGGATACTTGCAATCATATCGGTGCCTATGTATACGAATTATGTTACAAGGGCACGGTCTCAAGAGGGGGTGGCTCTAGCTGGAGCTGTTCTTCAAGCAGTACGGTTGCATGGTGTTGAACATGGAAATTATAATAACCTTGATCCTACTAGACTTGGAATAAATCCCCAAACAAATAAGTTTTTTAGGAATTTTGGCATTAATAGTCCAGATACTGCTAATTCTAATATACATGGTGTTGTTTTAGGTTCAGGAGCTATGGATGGAATTAATGTGTATTTTATCCACAGAATACAATCGAATGAAGAAGCTCGTATATCAGTGTGGGATTCCAATAACAATGAATTAGTTTCAGGAGAACATGCGCCTTCCGCTGGCCAGTTAGCACAACCTGGATATAGTTATTTCGATGAATAAATGCTCGGAATTGACATAGGAACAAAATATGTAAAAGCCTGCCAGGTTGATATGCGGGGCGGGGTTTTGCGTGATGTGCAGGTTGCATTGCAGGAGCTTCCCGGGGGGAATGATTCATTCTCTCCGGCAGCTGCCCGCGTTGCGCTTGAGAAACTGCTTGCCGGAGGGAAGTTCAGCTCCCGGCGGGCTGTTATGTCAATAGGAGGTCCGGGAACTGTAGTCAGGATTACTGATTTTCCGGTTATGCCGGCTGACGAAATACGGAGCAGCGTCAGGTTCAACGCCGAAAAGTACATATATACCAGCCTGGAAGGAATGGATGTTGACACCTGTGTCCTTTCCAGGTCCGAAGAGAAACTTCGTGTGCTTGTGGCCGCCGCTCCCTCGGAAGCCGTAGATATGCGTGCCGGTATCGTTCATGAAGCGGGCTGTTTTGCTGAGATTGCGGATGTTGACGCTGTCGCTCTGGTGAACTGTTTTCTGAAGTTGAATTCCGGCGCATTTGCGGAAGACGGAGTAATCCTTGTTGACATAGGGCATACTTCTTCCGAGATTGTAGTATTGGAGAAGGGGGAGTTCTGTTTTGCCGGAAGCGCAAAGTTCGGGGGCAGCGCGGTGACAGCCGAAATTGTCTCCGAACTTGGAATTGAGCGTGATGAGGCCGAAAAACTAAAAAAAAATCCTGACTTATGGAATAATGCCGGCCTGAAAATGGCAAACATACTGCGCAGAAGTTCCCCTGACCTTATTGAAAACCTGCATCGCACGATCGAGTACTGCCGCAGCAATAAGCTGGTTAAAAACATAAGCGCAATATATGTTACAGGAGGTTCCGCTATGCTTGACGGTATCTGTCCGGTGGTATCTAAAGTTCTGGGGTTAGGTGTTGAGGTCTGGAACCCTTTTGACAACCTTGATTTTGCAGGAGACAGGAGCAGCGGGCCTATGCTGGCAGTAGCACTGGGCCTTGCTTTACGCAGCAGCAATGATTGAAATAAACCTTATAAGAGACAGGGCGCTTACAAAGAAGATTGAGGATGGGTATATGCGTATTATAAAGATTGCCGCTATATCTGCGGGTGCTGTTATTTTGATTTTAATCTCTTTCTATATCGCCCTGAGTGCAAGGATAAATAATTATGTTCATGAAGAAGAACAGGTGAGATCGGAAATAACCAGGCTGGTCAGGCGTTACGCTATAGATGAGTGGCTTCGCTCCTGGTCCTACCTTGACAGCAGGGCAGGTTCTATAAAAGCTGTCGTTGAAGACAGGGTTAAGTATGCGCCGCGGATGGCTCTTATTGAAAACCTTCTTCCTGAAGGGATGCACCTCAGAAGCTTAGTCCTTGATTACGGGGCTGAAAGAATGTCTGCCGATTTGCTTGCGCTTCCCGGTTCCGAGGTGTCCGAAAAAGTAGAGTTATATGTCAAAGAGTTAGTTGAAGGCGGCGTACTGCCTTCCCATTCCGTAACAGACATAAGAAGAACCGGAATGACGAGGGTTGAAGAAGAGAACCTTCTGGTCTTTACGATAAGCGCTGATTTTAAACAGTCGGATGGTTTCTTGGATTATGAAGACACCGATGGGCTTTACGTTGAGGACGACTGGGATGAATAAGCAGCAGTATATTAATTCTTTTAAGCAAAAGGCTTTTTTAGGAGGGGGAGTATTTCTCCTTCTGGTTCTTATTGTGGTCCTGTTTCTTATACGCCCCGCGGTCCATAAGGTCTCTGATTCTCAAACCCGGCTCAACAGGGCGCGCAGGCAATTCAGTGAATTGAATGCAGCGGTTGGAGATTTGCTTGAATACAGGGAAAAACAGCAGGAAGTGGAAGGCGTCCTTGAAAGCTTCTCTGGATACATAGTGGCCACTGCGACCGGTCCTGTTCCGGAAGAAAAGTTTCAGGGCGCCCTGCGGGAAATGAGCCCTGTAAGTTTTGGGGGGTTTGGCAGGGGGGAAACAGCATATGCTCCGGCAGGATACAAAAAACAGCTATGGGAGCTGAGCCTGAGTTCTTCTTACAATGATCTTTTTGATTTTATAAAAGAAATAGAAACCTATGAGAAGTTTGTGGGTGTAACCCGCCTTGAGATAAAAAGCGGGGAATTTGAAAACACACATAAAGTACTGCTTACATTATACTCAATTCTGGATGAAATTTCCGAAACACTACCTACCGAATTTGATGATGATTATGTACAGCTTCTGGAACTTTCCGAATCGGTAATCGAGACAGTCGAGGGACTTATGCTGTCTTTCGGAGTTGATTCTGATGCTGATACTTTAGAGGTTGATCGTGACCCCTTCTATTTTAAAAATACTCTTTTCATAGAAGAGGCTCCTGAAACTCCGGAAGCGCCACCTGCACCGCCTCCGTCTCCGCCCCGTCTTATTCTGGGCGGAATTGTATGGGATGATCAGGATACTGTAGCTGTAATAAACGGGGAAATCTTCCGGGAAGGAGAGAGTGTAAGGGGCGCTAGAGTTGAAAGAATAGAAAGAAACTATGTTCTGCTTCAGTGGCGGGGAAGGTTTATAAGGCTGGAAATAGATTAAGCGGCAGGGTGAATATAAGGAGATAAGGTATGATTAAAAAGAAGCTTGTGGCGGCGGCGGCGCTGGTAATGCTGCTGGCTGTTTCCGGAATAGCAGCGGAGCGGAGGATTTCTCTTGATTTCCAGGGGGTTCCTCTCAGGACTGTACTGAGAATACTGGGAAACAGAACAGACAAGAAACTTGTTACGGATTCCGAATTAGCCGGAAAAAACATTGTGTTAACCCTGGACGATGTCACTCCCAATGAAGCTATAGATACTCTTGTTCACGCATACGGGCTTTATTATGTAAGGCAACCCGGAACAGATATTTATATTATAAGGGACAGAACCGAAAGGGCCCCTATAACAGTTTCCCATGTTATTAACCTAAGCCATTCGGATGCTTCTTTAATGGTAAGAACGCTTGAGCCCAACTTGAGCCCCGGCGGAAACATCGTAGCTGACCAGCGGACAAACTCTATAATAATAAACGATATTGCCGAAAACATACATAAGATAGAGGACCTGGTCAGGAAATTAGATTATCCGACACCTCAGGTAATGATTGAATCCAGGATAATCGAGACTAATATTACTGACGGGTTCCGCATCGGAATGGACCTTACTGACTTCACTAAAGTTGACGGCCCTGATTTCCCGGTTTACAACCAGGTGTTTTCACCGGGTGTCGGAGGGGTTACATTAAAGACAACACTGCTGGAAAGCGGCTATAACATAGATTCCCTCATTGAGGCAATACAGACTAAAACAGAGGCGCGGCTTCTCAATAACCCCAAGGTTCTCGTCCTCAGCAATGAGACAGCATCTATAAATGTTCTTGAGGAGGTTCCATACCGCGAGGTACAACGCGTTACAGACGAGGGAACCACTGTAGAGGGAATATCTTTCAAGGAGATGGGGGTAAGTATTGAGGTGACTCCTTATGTGAACAGGGACGGGACCATTATTATGAGAGTTGAGCCTTCACACAGCTTTCAGACCGGTGTAATGGATAATGTTCCGGTTATAAAAGACAGCAGAGCCAGAACCGCTCTCAGGATAAGCGACGGTCAGACTGTTGTAATCGGCGGGCTGATAAGAGAGAGCGATTCTCTATCGGAAGAAAAAGTTCCTTTGCTTGGCGATATACCGATTTTGGGATATTTCTTTAAAAGTACAAGCCGCGATAAGGTAAGGAGCGAACTTACCATATTTATAACTGCGAGGATAGTTGACTAAAAACCTTCGCAATGGATGAAAAAATTAAAATATTTATTATTGATGATGATGCCAACCTTGTAGAAGCCCTTAAACTCTATCTTCAGAACATCGGTTACCTTACCGAAAGCGCTGACTGCGGCAGCCAGGCCGTTGATAAGTTCAAAAAGGGAGATTTTGACATTATCTTGTGCGATTACAACCTTCCCGACACTAAGGGACTTCAGCTTATTGAAAAGCTTGTTGCGGTAGATTCCGAGGCTGTTCCCGTCTTAATAACGGGTGTAAGTTCAATGGAGCTTGCCATGGAAGCAATGCGCAAAGGAGTCAGGGACTATCTTGTAAAGCCGGTGGATTATACCGAACTTGAAAGTGTTTTGGCTGATATTGTGAAAGAAAAAAATGAACCGGAGAGGCCTTCCCCTAAGAAGACTAAACTAAAGTCTGACGAGCCTCCCAGCCCGGCTGAGGATACCGTAAAAAAGTCCCCCGATACAGAAAGCATCCCTAAAGAAAAAAGCGTTAAGGCCACTGCAGGCCAAGGCCTTGAAATGAAATCAGAAGAAGAACTTCTTGCAGGATTTAAAGATAAAGAAAAGACAGTTTTTGACTTTGTTATTGACAAAACCAACCTTATAAAGCGGCAGCTTAAGAAGTATTCTTTATATATTTTTATTTTTCTTTTTTTAGCATTAGTTGCTGACACGCTGGTTTTTCAGGTCTCAGGTCCGGCTGTTTTTCTGTACAACAGGTTGAACCCTCCCGATTTTATAATAGATTCTATTCCATCCGGGGCTGTGGCAGAAATTATATCTGATGATGGGGCAAATATCTTGGATACTGGCAGGAGAACCCCGCTTCGGATTGATAAAATACCTCCGGGCTCATATAGCATTTCATTGAATAAAGAAGGGTTTAAGACTATCAATAGAACAATAACTGTTTATGAGAGTTCCCCCAATGGTGAAGGAGTAATTATCCCCGGCTCCTCAAGAAAATACTCCGATAGTGGAATTGCGGAGTTTTATTTGCCCCTTGAAGTGGTTTTGAATATTAATTCGCAGCCGCCGGGCGCAGTTGTTTTTATTAATGAAAAGAAAAAGGCAATACGGACTCCTTTATCAATTGACGTTCCTACAGGCAGGGATAATATTGTTCTTGAAAAGAATGGGTTTCCTGCTCTTGGAACCACCGCTATAGGAGATATTGAAGGAAGGTGTCTTCTTGATTTTCGCCCCGGAAGCAGCAATGACATTGATTTAAGGTTCTGGGATATCGAAACAACCGAAGACGGGGTTTCGCTGATAGGCAGGTTCTTGCAGGAAGTAAAAGTAAAATCAGAACCGCCTGGGGCGACAATATTTCTTGATGGGAATAATGTTGGTGTCACGCCCCTTAAAAAAAGAATGGCAGCCGGAATTTATGAAATGCGTGTTTTAAAGGAAGGTTTTTCTGTTTGGGAAGGGGAGTTGGATGTGTCAACGCAGCCTGAAGTTGAAGTTATGCTTGCGAAAAATATAGTTTTCAGGGCCAGGGATACTGATACAGGCAGGGTACTTCCGGCACAGCTTACTATAAATGGAGAGGAGGTAGAAGGACAGACACCCTTAGAAAAGGAACTGCTTCCGGGGACTTACAGTATTTCATTTACTCATTCCGGATACAGTCCCTGGAGAAGAGATATAAGGATAAGCGGCCAGGACAACCTGACAGCCGATATGCGCCGGGAAATGCATCAGGTTACGATGCAGGTCATTGATTCTGCTGATTCCCGACCGGTAGGCGGGGCTTCTGTCTACATAGGCGACAGGAAAGTTGCCGAGTCCTCCGGGGACGGTAAAGTCCCGTTAACTATAATTATGCGCCCGCATACATTTATAATAAGGGCTTCCGGTTACGACCCCGTTACATTCAATTATGAAAATCCACAACCGGGCGATTCTTTTGACGTTTTTCTTTCCCGGACAGATACGCCTGTTTCTTCTGGCGATGATGAAGATGAGCGGCCAGTTGGTGTTTCTGAAGTTATTATTGATACTCGGCCAAACTTTTCGGGAGCGTCCATATACCTTGACGGTGAGCGAGTTGGTGAGACTGTGAGGCGTATACCGGAGCTTTCTGCCGGCAGATATCTGCTGGCAATAGAACATTCACTTATAGGCAGGGTGGAGTCCTCTTTAGATGTTGAAGCGGACAAAA
>PWOI01000164.1 GCA_003557485.1 Elusimicrobiota bacterium
CTATTCTAGCCTGTGTTTCTACTACAAGACGGTCGCCATGATCTATAGGAAGCTGCTGATTCATTTCGCTGTCAGAACCGGTTATTAAATTTCCCTCCCAGAACCTTTGATTACTGTCTTGGTGACCTGTTTCTGTGACCCAGGACCCATCATCCAGAACTATCCATTCGTTCGCGCGGGGAGAGCGTGGTAAAAAATGCGAATCATCCCAGTTTCTTCGCCATAGATAAAGCTGGGCATTAAAGCTCACTGTATAATTACGCGATTTTGCAATAGATGTTGCATAAGCACCGAATTTCCCGTGAAAAGTCCATTCATCCGAAGTTTCAATAAACTGATCTCCGTCAAGAGGAGGTGAAACAAAAATCCCCAAACTACTGTGTTCCCCGATACCTACCGGGCTGAACATTGTCTGGCGGGGCTCTCCGAGAAGACTGGTATGAAAACCACGGGCATTGCCCTCATTAATTACCGTTGAATAGTCATCTCTGGCCCGACCGGTATTAGGTTTGGGACCTTCCTCAAACGGAAACTCGGCGGTGGCATCAAACACAGGGTATATTCTATTCTGAGATACAGCTTTTACAGCACAAAGTAAAATTATACAGATCGTTACAACTCCTGCGTGGCAAAAAGCAGTTAACAATCTATTTAATGCTGTTTTATTGAATTTCATTCTTTTATTGTTTACCCAAACTCCGTTTTCTTATTTCAATAAGATTTCTAAGGTTCTTCTCACCGGGATCCGCTTTTTTGTACGCCTTACTGTAGGCTTCAGCCGCTTTTTCAAAATCTCCGAGTCGGGCATACGCATCACCTAAAAGTACATATAGTATTTCCTTATCCGGACTTATACGTATTCCGTCTTCCAGGATGTCCGCCGCCTTGTCATATTCGGAGGATTGAATATATTTAATACTAAGCTGATGATGCAAATATGCTGTATGTTCTCCTGCTTGCCGGTTTTTTTCAATACCCTTCTTTAAAATCCTCTCAGCCTCTGACATATTTCCACGAGTTCTGTATACAGTTCCCGCATACATATAATTGGCAAGAGAATCCGGAGCATTATTGATTCCTTCTAATGCTAGCTGCAGGGCTTTTTCTTCATTACCCAAACTACTGTATGCCACGGCTAAATCGTGATATGCCGGACCATAATCGGGCTTGATTTCTAATGCTCTATTAAGCGCTATTATCATATCTTCATATTCTTCAGCGTAAAAATGTACGTATTCCATTAGAATATAGGCATAAGGGTTATCCGGATTATTGAGAATAAGGTTTTCAGCAATATTTCTCATGGTTTTGGCGCTTTCGGGGCTGGCAGAAATACGCCGATGAGATTTGTTAGCTTCATCCATCCTGTTAAGTGAATAATATGCAATCTGAATAAAATAATGAGGAGAAGGATTCTCCGGTTCTCTTTCCGCCCAACTTTCGCCATCTCTTATAATTTGCTCCCAATTTCCCTGGAGAAGATGATACGACAGTTGATCTGTTTCGGCTCTGGAAACCCCAGATACTGTTAATATCAAAATAGAAAATATAATGGTTGTTATTACTTTCTGTTTCATCTCGTCACTATCCCCCTTGCTTCGGGTAGAAGTATAGAAACATATCTTTCATCATATCTCATAGCCCTGTTAAAAGCTCCTTCCGCCTGTTCCGCCCTATTAAGCCTTAAATATACATGTCCAAGGATATACCAGGCATCGGCAGATTCTGGATAGCGCTCAAGAGCTTTATGCATATACTTTTTAGCCTCAAGCGGATTATTTTTATTTTCAAGAAGAATTCTTCCTAAATGCAGATAAGGATATAAAAAGTCCGGCTGGCGACTGATCGCCTCCCTAAACAGAACATCAGCCTGTTCTATCCTTCCGGTCCGGATGTAGATATCTCCAAGGTTATTGTAGGCAAATATGTAATCAGGATTATCTTTAATTATCTCTTTAAGAATTCCTTCGGCTTTTTCTATATTTTCTTTAAGTAGGTATGCCTGACTAAGATTTATTCTTGTGGCCTCATCCTTAGGATTTATATCCAGTGACTTATGAAGCATATCCATACCAGTATCCACATCCCCCAGCATGAGGTAGCAGTAACCGGAAAGATTATACGCTTCTTGCAGTTTCTGGCCACTTGAAATTGATATTTTTAATTCTGAAAGAGCCAGTGTGAAGTCATTCCTTTTTATAAATGCCTCCGCCAGCTCTAAATTACCTTCAAAATCTATTATATAATTTGCAGGGCTTTCCCTGTTTTCATTTAAAAATTGATGGGTGCGATCCCCGGTGTCCAGGTACATATTCCGTGCCGCTGAAAATTCAAGAAGTGGACGATTATCAGAATTTACTCCCCTTACTGACCCGGTAATCCTTTTTATTTTTTCGGGACCTATAACAAATCTGGAAAGCAGGTCGTATGGGGTTTCGATACCCAATAGCTGAGAGTAGTTATTCTCAGCATTTTCAAACATTTCTTTTATTTTATTAAAATCAATTTTATTCACATCTTCAGACGCTATAATAAGAGAATCACTGTGAGAAACGTTCCAAACAAACACATTTTCAAATACTTCATCAATAGTTTTAAGTACTAGTGCATAATCTTTCGGATGTATTGCATATCTCTGCATCCATGCACCGAAAACACCTCCAGAATTAAGCCTATATTTTACTGTCTCAAAAAATTCCTTAGTGAACAGCTGAGCGCTGCCTGCCATCCAGGGGTTTGAAGGAACGGAGGATATTACATCATAAGTTTGTCTTGTTGCATTCAAATAGCTGCGTGCATCATTAATTATTATATTTATTCTTTCATCATTTAACGGGTCACCACTCCACTGGTTAAAAAACCTGCTGGCTTCTATCATGGCGGGCTCTATTTCAACACAGTTTATAGTTTCAATAGTTTCCCATTTTGTCATAGAACCAAGAGTTATACCGCTCCCGAGGCCTATAACAAGACTTTTTCTAGGTGATCCATGCATCATTACGGGTAAATCCGAAAGTAAAACATGGGTCTCCATTTCTTCCGCAACATTGTTGGACGCATCAACTTTGCCGTCTATGCGTAAAGTTCTTATCCCCGAATCTGCAGACTCCTCCACACTTACTGTAAAATGAGTGCCTTCTTTATAATAAAGAATCTCGCTTTCCCATTTCCTGAATTCCCATATATCAGAAGAAGTAATATTTTTTGCCTTTATATTTTCTCTATAAGTAAGAGCGTAATTATATATTCCTGAAGCAAGAACCTGTTTATTCCACTCAGGCAATGCAAAAACATAAGGAACCACAAAGAAAATCACTGCCGCAGTAACTATGCTTCTTTGAATTTTATTCTTTTGCAGCCCTATATTAAGCAATACCAAAGCCAAAACAATATTTATGAACGAAATGGTAATTACGGTTCTTTGAATTCCTATTAGAGGTATCAAAGCGAATCCCGTCGCCAAAGTTCCTATAACAGCACCTATTGTATCGGCAGAGTAGATTCTTCCAACAGATATTCCGGTTCCCGGAATACTGTTTTTTTTATGATTCTTGTAGTTATTCCTATATATACTGCAGGCAAGGGGCAAAGTTATTCCAAACAATGTAGTGGGAATTATCATTACTGCAAAAACCAATAAGAATTGTGCACCCTGGAATAAGGTGAAGTTATCTCCAACAACATTGAAGAGATTTAAAAAAACAATAGGGAGAAAACCGAACACAGGGATAAGCAGAAGAACTGAAAGCCCTATAGCAGCTTGAGTATATCCATATAAAGTTATTTGTTTTTCAATCTTTAAAATCTTACTTTTTTTCTCATAGGCTGCATAAATAGCTCCTCCTATTGCAAGCCCCATAAGAAAAGCACAAAGCATTGTTGCGAATGCATATACAGTTGATCCAAGTACCATGGAAAGAATCCTTGTCCATACTACTTCATATGAGAGAGCTGTAAGGCCTGAAAGTCCGGCAACTAAAAGTATTATATTAACTCTTCCAGGTTTTTCCTTGTCAACAGTTATTTTCGGTTCTTTTCCAGAAACAAAATCAAACTCATTTGTTCGAGCCTGAATAAAGACCGTAATTGCTATAACAAAATTCACTGTTGCCGTAAAATAGAGAGTACCCTTAACTCCAATAAACATTATTAAAAGATATCCTGCCAGAAATGAACCCAATGCCGCACCTAACGTATTTACAGAATAAAGCAGCCCTACATTGAAACCCAGTTTTCCCCCAAAACTATGGTATTCATTGAAAAATTTACTCATAACAGGAAACATTCCTCCTATAAGAAATGTCGGAATGAAAACTGCAATAAATCCTATAATAAAAATCAACATTACACTTAGGCTTGTATTTTCAATAATGCCTATTCTTGAATAGAGCTCGTTTATTCCTGAAAATATCAAGAAAGAAAAAAGAATATAAATACCTGTTCCCGCTTCCAACATACTATAAATATAAAGAGGAGACTGTTTTTTAGAATCTACCAGAGCCCCAAAAAACCATGATCCCAGAGCCATACCGCCCATAAATCCCGCAAGAACAGTTGTAACTGCATAAGTTGCATTTCCAAATATATTACCTAGCAACCGAACACAGACAACTTGGTATACTAGTCCGGCAAAACCTGACATAAAAAATAAAACAATAAGTTTTTTCTTAATATTCATCAGAAAAACAGAAACCTGCGCCGCCTCTGCGGGGCAATCTCATTAATTTTATCAAGGGCAGACCCGGCAGATTTTTTAACCCGTTCGTTTCTGTCCCGCCTGCTTATACTATTTAAAGCGCTTCTCGCTTTCTCTCTTGCGTTTTCTTCCCTTAAAGCAATATTACCGAGGGCAGCGGCTGCCGCTTCTCTCACCGGCCATTCGGGATCGTTCTCGGCGATCCGGATAATACTGTCAAGCTCATCTTCTCCCCCGGTTTCACCAAGGGATTTTAATGCCGAAATCCGGACATTTTCATCTTCGCTCTCTATTGCTGACAATAAGCGGCTTTTTACTTCCCGTCCCTCAAACCTGCTGAGCGCCTCGGCGGCCATTGCCCTTGCGGCAGGGAGTTCATCACGGTTTAAAATATTTGTGAGGGGATCCACCGCCGCTTCATCACCTATCTGGCCAAGCGCTACTATCGCATTTATTCTAACCCCGGGAACCTCGTCTCCAAGCGCTTTTATGAGAGCAGGGACAGCTTCCTTTATTTTTTCTGTTCCCAGCCTGTAGGCTTCGGCGCTTCTGACGGCAGGATTTTCATCTCTTAAAAGAGGGAACTCAGCACCGTAACATACCGCTGCTGAAGTTATTAATAAAAAGACGGAAATAATAATTGCTTTTCTCACCTTTGTCTCCCTCTGCCTCTTTCCTGCCTTACTTCCCTGAGTTTTTCCGAATACTCTCTGGCGGCTTCTGCAGTTTCAGCGCCGCCCTGTCTGGCTAAATTTTCAATGATTTCTTCCAGCACTTCTAATTCATCATCTTCCCGTCCGAACTCGGGGTGATATATTATAGACTCTATTGAAGCCCTTTTTATTCTTTCTCTTTTAGTTTCCCGCACCTTTTCCATAAGCCTTTCTTTTGTTGACGGTGTACCTATTCTTCCAAGAGACCTTACTGCTGTTTCTGCAACCAGCTCATCTTCATCTTCGGCAGCAGCAGAAAGAGCCTCAACAACTTCTTCACTGCTGAAGCTGCCGAGAGCCTGCGCCGTCATAATCCTGACTGAACGGGAAGAATCGTTCTTTAAAACCTCCAGCATGGGCCTTACAGCTCCTTCGCTTCTAAACCGGCCCAGAGCCACCGCTGCGCTGGCCCTTACACCGGATGACGGGTCTTGCAGCATCTGAATAATAAGGGGGACTGCTCCGGTAACGAATTCATTGCCGAGCCGCCTAATCTCGTTCATTCTTACAGCCGGCGAAGTGCTCTCAAGGAGAGAGTATTCTGCCATAAGAGACGAAACGGCTGACGCCGTGTATACTGCCGATATAATAAAAATTTTAATAAGTACTTTCATTTTCTTTCTCAACATGCAGAAAAACCATATATTTTTTCTGATGTATTTCTCTGAATCTTGAGAAATATCAGATAGGCCGTATGGAAGTCTTTATTCCAGAAGAATGGGAACCCTGAATCTGGGTTCGTCTTTAGTTGGAAGCTTCATACATAGCAGAAGCATAAATGCGCCTAAAATAGGCGCCGTAAAGACAATATTTGCTGCTCCCATTGGATGGCTGACGCTTTCGGTTAACATAACCATAAGTTCTTCGCGGCCGGGCATAAAAGAAGTCATCAGCCGGGGCAGATTAAGGATGAAGTTTGGAAGGAGGCTTTCAGTAGTTTCGGGAGGCGAGACCCTGCGGGTAACTCCGAAGGGTGAAATCTCTGAATAAACTCTTGTGAAAACAGTAGAGCGGAAAGTAAAATCAGATTCAAGGGGGCGGTTCTGGGAATCCCTGGCGTCTATCATATGACGGCTTGAAAGATCCGCAAAACCTCTGTGCAGAGTGAAAGCTTCGGCTGCTGCGACGCTGCCTATAAGCAGAGTAAAAGCAAGAGCCAGTATTATATTAATTTTTCTCATATATTGTCTTTACTTATATAAAAAACAGCCGGTTTCTCTGATAAGAATAACCGGCTGCTTGATAGAAATCGAATTTCTGCCGGCGGCCCAGCCCTCCGGCATCGCCGGAGCTGTGACTTTGCGTGCCGCCCGTTACCGGACGGTAGCCCTTATCAGCAGACTATTTTTACTACTTCAATCCTTCCACTTCAATTCATAACACCGATTGTCTAATTTGTCAACCCCATGTCCTGGCAGGGTACATAGGTAACACTTTGGTTTTCTTCCCAAGCTCATTTTCAATATACTCCATCGGTGTCAGATAATCAAGAGTCTGATGGGGTCTGTTGTAATTGTACTCTACCAGCCACTGTGTTAAATTTCTATTAAAACTGTCGCAATTAAGTTCAAAATTACCATCATTGAGCCACTCATATTCAAGGGTCTGGTTAAACCTTTCTATTTCAGGGTTATCCTTTGGCGTTTTAACCCTGGAAAAATATCTGGTAATTCCCAAAGATTTAGCCGCCCTGTCGAAATAGTGCGAAAATTCCGATCCATTATCTGTCAGCAGGTTTTCTATAGGCTTGCCTATCACGTACTGGAGCCTGTAGAGAAAATCCTTTGCCGCTATTGAGCTTTTGTTCTTATACATCCTTGCATATCCCATCTTACTGGCATGGTCTACAGATGTCAGGATATATCTCTTGGAGCTATCCCAGTACATTACTATCGTGTCCAGCTGCAGCAGAAACCATAATCTGTTTTCTTTTTTCAGCTGTGTTATCCGTTTCTTTTGTTTCTCTCTTGCCCGGGCCCGTTTCCTTGCTGTTTTTTCTGCTTTTATCTGATCCGGGTAAAGGCTGTGTTTTCGTATTACCCGTTCTATTTTCCACGTAGATATAGTTTCAGAATATTTCTTTTCATAGAGCACTTTTAACTTTTTCTTTCCGTAGTGCATATGCTTTCTTCTGAGCTCTTTTATCCTTATCTCCTGCTGGAGGCTTACCTGCCATTTACGCTTATTAATGGGCTCTTTTGACTGGTCCAGAAGCTCTTCCAGGTGTTCGTTGCTCTCTTTAAAGCGGTTATGCCATTTATAGAAGGTCTTGCGGGATATACCGAAATGACGGCTTGTTTTGGCCGCATTTTCTTTTCCCTGGGTCTGGTAGAATATCATCCACTCCAGTCTCAGCTGGGCATTGGCCGGAAGTTTCCATTTACAGGCTTTTTCCCGCCATTTGTCATATTTTGTTTTTACAGAACTTTCTTTCATGGGCAGCTCCTCTGGTATCTTTTATCTCTTGTGTGATTATACCAAAAGTGTTACCCATGTTTCTCAGCCTAGTCAGCCCTGAACCCGTTAACAGGCCCTCAGGCCAGGTAAGAGATAAAAAGGGTTGAAAGCCCAAGATATACGCTGACCCCGGTTATATCCGTGAGAGTGGTGAGGAAGGGTCCGGTCATCATTGCCGGGTCCTTGCCCAGGGCCTTTATAAGAAAAGGCAAAGCCCCGCCCGCTATACCTGCAACCAGAACGTTTATCCCCAGGGCCCCGCCCGCCAAAAGGCCCAGATACGGATTCCCTCTTAAACCGAAAGCTATAAGGCCGAAAAGGGTTCCCAGTAAAAATCCGTTAAAAGCCCCCACGATTAATTCTTTTATGATAATCTTTCTGAGATCTCTTATCTTTGCCTCACCCAGGGCTATACTTCTTATGGATACGGAGAGAGACTGTATGCCGACATTCCCGCCCATATCCGTTATCATTGGGATAAAGGCCGCCAGCAGGGCAACTGCCGCTATGGTGGCCTCAAAGCGGGTTATTACCGCTACCGCCCCCAGGTTAAGAATAATATTTCCCGCCATCCAGGGGAGCCTCCCCCTTGCCGCTTTTAGGGGAGAGGTAAAAAAAGTCTCCTCATAAGTTCCGGCATAAGATGAAATAAGGTTGTGGGCCCGGGAAGATAAAACTCTCATAGCATCGTCAAAAGTAATTACCCCTTCAATGGCGCCTTCATTGTCCGTGACCGGAAGCATAGTCAGCCTCCGGTTTTTTATTATTTCCGCCGCCTCAAAAGCGGGGTCATCCCCTCGCACTGCCGTCACATCTTTTCTTACAAGCTCCTTTATACGCATCTTTCCTTCCGCTCTTAAAAGGTCCTTTACTGAAACCACGCCGTAAAGACGGCCGGCTTCATCCAGCACATATACGTAAGGGCGCCGGTCAATTTCTGCCGGGGCAGACATTATTGATTCCAGCGTTTCTTCCACGCTCCTTTCCATGTTTACCGAAAGAAAAATCGGCGACATCACCCTTCCACTGCTCTGCCGGGGATATGCCTGAACCCTTTCAAGGTGGGACTTAATTTTTGCA
>PWOI01000017.1 GCA_003557485.1 Elusimicrobiota bacterium
AACTTATTTACAAGAAGAAATCTTTGGGATTGGCTGAATGCTCCTTTTAAAGAAAAGAGCGATTCTTCAATGGAATTGTTACAGCAGAGTTTTAGCTTTGGTTAATTTGGACAGCAATGATATTCTATAAAATCTCAATGCTGCGGCCGTAGCTAGAATACATATTACAATAAACGTGTGTTTTCGTGCGGGTTGCATTTATCAGTGTCTTTATTATGTATCATTGACAACTAAATTTCTTTTTAAGGAACTTCCTTTTGTAATTCTGTCAACAATTTTGATATGAAAATCTGCGTCAGGGCCCAACCTGTTTTGCATTTTATTTTTTAATGCGGGCAGAGTGCGCATTGAAAAATTTTTCCCTGGAAGCAATTCCAGGATATATTTATCGCCGACCTGTATAAATTTATACTGGGCGTCTTTTATTATTTCTATAAACATAGCTGGTGGAAGAACGCTGCCGTCCGGCAACTTAATAAAATTACGGAGTCTGCCTTCTAAGCTTTTTATCAGTGGAAATTCGCAGCCGCAGCTGCATTTATTTTGGCTGAAAACTCCCGTATCTCCCGTATCGTATCGTATTAGAGGCATGGTGTAATTAAGCAGGCTGGTGCACACAATCCTTCCGCACCTGTCAGTGCCAGGTTCAGAAATACCGGACTTAATACACTCTGCAATTACGCTGTCAATATTTATATGGTATTCTTTTCGTTTATGACATTGCCAAGCAATCGGCCCGGTTTCAACAGTGCCGTAAAGGTCATATATTTCTGCTCCAAAAGCCTCACGTGCCAGTTCCCTTGTCTGTTCGTCAAGCATCTCGCCTGAAGTGAGAATAGTTTTTATTCTGAGGCCGCTATGTTTCATCTTTTTTATTTCACTGGCCACAAGATTAACCACGCCCGGGTAACTGAAAATCGCATCAGGAGAATATTCTATAAGCTTCCTGGCAGCTATGCGGGGAGGCTGATCGGCGGAAATATAATAATGCCGGAGCAAACCGAGATACTGAAACCATTTTTTAGAATCAGGAAATCTCAAAGGGGGCGCCAAGACACAGCATTTATGAAAAATACTTATTCCGCTTGTAAGCATAAATCTTAACAGAATAAGTTTCCACAAACGAATATGCTCACTGCGCTGCAGATAAAGAGTAAAAGGTATCCCGCCGCTGTCACCGCTTGTGGTCATTTTTACGCATTTATCAATATCGACCATCTCACTGACGAATTCATTTTTGTCAAAATTTTGAAAGTCATTTTTACCTGTAATCGGAATACAGCTCAAGTCAGAAGCTGTTTTAATATCCTCCGGATTTATCCCTTCTTTATTGAACATTTTGCGGTAATAAGGGACATGTCGGTAGGCGTATTGTATTAATTGGCGGAGTCTCCTGTCTTGCATTTTCTTTAGCAGAGACGCTCTGAGTTTTAAGTTTTTATAGAGTGATATATAGTTAAACATATCAGAGGAGACGTTTACTTAATTACAGACCGCAACATATTTATATCCTGAATTGTTAACCGGATTATTCAATTAAGGGTAGGGGATAGCCTGTTTCCTGTGACTGTGTATTAACTTGCCGGCATAATTATAAATCACAAAATTTTGAGTTTCAATAAATTGCGGCAATCCGTAAGTAAATTCTCCTTGATACACTTTAAATTCAGTCTGCCGTTTTGCGGGAAAAATATGCTCAAATTCAACGCTTCCATTTTCTAAGTTTATTCCTATGAGGGCAGTCTCAGCATCTATCCTATAATTCTCTGTTAAGCCTGTCTGCCTGTATTCGGGAATGTTATATAGCGCGAAAGTTATTAAATAGTACAAGGTTTTATCTGCTTTTCCCGAAAAAAACATATATCGCACGCCAATCGCGTATTCTTCAGGGATATCCGGATATAATTCTACATGGGCGAGGATTGAGTTTTCATACTTTGAATCCAAAGATATTTTTTTAAGAACAATGTTTTTCTTGTTGTCTAAGGGAACTACAATATGTTTATTATTATGAAAATACGTTTCGGATAAAATATTAGCCTCTTCGACCTCGTAATCAAAAACATCGCCTGAATACTTGGTAGATAAATCTGATTTTTCTCCCAGGTTTATTATCCTTGTCAGATTTTCGTTTAATATTACCATATGGCCGTCTGTTACAACCGCCCTGGCTTCTTCATACCCGGTTTTCTGAGTAATCTCATAATTCCCCATATCATCTTTCCTGCTTTTGAAAACAATCCTTTCGGGAAACTGAAAAATAAAATAGTTTTCATTGAAAAAAATATTGGGGTCAGCTTGAGCTGTGTGTGTTTTTTCACGGTTTACCGGGAATTTATTTAAGATTTTAAAATTTTTATCTATTTCATAAAATGCGCCGTTTTTCAGGGCGTACATATATATTATGTCTTCCTTAATTTCCATGAATGTAACCTCGTCCATTTCTTCCAGCTTGACATAGCTGTAACAGAACCCCGTTTCGGGATTTATGTTGTATAGGGTGTTGTTGCGGAAGACTATTAATTTATCGTTCATAAATGCAGAAAAAATATGTGCTTTAGAGAGATAATTGCGATCAACGATATACTCGCGGAACAATTCATCCTCTCTTTCGGGATTGATGGTCGCAAAATAATTCAGAACTTCAATATCAGAAGAGATACTCCATTTATAACCACCGTCATTTAAGTTAAATGCTACTAATGTCATCCCGTTATTAAGTATTACCGTATCTTTAAATACAAAAATCTCTGGAGTTACGCTCCCGAAACTTTTTCTACGCAAATTTTTTAATGCGCCAAAAAGTTCAAAGTTTCTGGTCATTGGCTTAAAAAGCACTTCGGCTTTCCAAAATATTATTCCAGTTTCACTTACACATAAAAGCCGGTCATAGTGAAGCAAAAAAAAGAAATCTTTTCTATTTTGAGGCCCTACATTTTTATGGGCAAGCAGTTTAGCGTAATGAACCCGTGCGCTGAACTCGTCCCCTTCTCCCACTGTATCATTATTACCTATTCCTTTTTCTAACGCAGCATCCTCCCGGACCACCACTCCCTTTCCCTGAAGATATGCGGAAAACCGCATGTCAACACCGCTGTGACTAATTACATGTTGGCCATAGAGACTGTTAAGCTTGTGGAATACAGGCCGCCATTTATTATGAGTCAAATGCTCAGCGTTTTCTTCTATAATCCTGTAAAAATACCCTGCCCTGAAAAGCTCAGACTCAGACGAAATTTTATTTATAAGCTGAGTAACCGAATTTTCTGAAGGCGGTTCTGATGCCGCTTTCTCAAAACCTTCCAGTATGCGGTCCCTTGTAGTAAGGATTCTTCTGTTAACAACGCTTGCTTCAGGCATATGCCCGCTAAGTTTAAACTTTTCAATCCTCTCTGCGCTCTCAAGCAAGACGTTATTCTTCGTGGCTTCTAAAAGCCAGCTTTCAGATGAAGTCTCGGCGGATAACACCTTTTTAACTCCGGTGGTTTCCTGCAAAAAATAAATATTTGAATTGATTTTGAATACAGTTTCTTCTTTGCTGTCAAAATAAACTCCGCGCAACTTGCCCGGGGTGAGAGTTTCCTCGAAAATTATTTTCTCCGTTTCCATATCAAGTACTTTCAGAGTATTAGCCGTTTCGGCGGCGGCCTTATTCAGAAAATAAATCTTTGAATCGAACGCTCGCAGAGCATAATGCCGATTTTCATCAATCAATATTTTTTCTTGCATCTCTCCCGTAGCTGAATTCACGATATATACGTTTCCGGAAAGTCTGGGCTTATAATATAACAAACCGTCTTTTCCAACTTCCATAAACTGCGTATCATACTTCAGAATGCTTTCATTCTTGAGAATTCTGCTTGTTTTATTTTTCTTCCAGTGTTTATATAAATCATATTCTTTAGCGGTATATCTTCTGACCCAAACCAGCTCTCCGGTTTCCGGTTTAAGTGAAAAAAATACTCCGTGATTAGTGCCAATTAATAAAGTTTCGCCAATTTTCCGGTGTAATGAGGAAGCTTTAAATGTATAAGATGAGATGCCTATAAACCTATTCCAGAGAAGCTCCCCTTTATCAGCGCTGAAACCGCAAGCCCAAAGTTTCCCGCGCGGGTTTATTAAAACAACTACAATAATATTTCCTGTCTTTATGGGTTTTGTGCTGAGTGTGAATTCTCCCATGTTTTTTTCCCAGACCGGTTCCGGAAAACCGGATTTTTTTAACCTTAGCGCTACCAGTTTCCCATTCAACTCAGAATAAATATAATCCCCGGCCACAAGGAATTTGTTTCCGGAAGCAGGCTGATGCGTATGCCTGTAGGTCAGGTAGTGTTCGCTGGTGTATCTCCTTGCGGAAGGGTATTCCCAAAGTTTTCTGCCGGAAGCCATATCTATGGAAAAAATTCTGTAGTTATCGCGGAAAAGAAGAATGCCCTCATGAGTTGCCGTATATATCTCATTGTCCTCATTAAGAGACAGTGGTTTCCTACTGCCCACCATCGCTGAATTTGTAAGTCTAGTCGGCTCATACTCATAGGTCCACTGTAATTCCGGTTCAGGAATCGGGCGCCGTTTGAACAGAGTCTTATCGTATTCCTGCTCCTTGAACGGGTTCTCAACAGCATATTCCGGGTTCCACCAGTGGAACTCATCCTTTTTAACAAGGTTACTGGGAGTGTACTCAAAATCAGGATTCAAAAAATATGCCCGTTCTGAAACAGGCTTAAGATCTGACAATTTAAATCTTCCTCTATGGTTTACCGTAAAAGGCGCGCTTTTTTTCAGCGGTTTAATATCGACAGCTATATCTGAAACATGAACCATAAGGTTGCGTTCTTCTTGCAAATGCTGTTTTAAAAAACTCTCCAGACGCGAATACTGCCCTGATCCCGATACCTTCTTTTTTAATTTTTCTGTTTTATCGCGTGGCAAGGAATTAAATCGCTGTCTTACAGCCAGGTAAGTAAGAATGTTTTTTTCTTCCAAATGTTCTTCCATAAACATAAGTGTCTCTTGCTCAAAAATATCGGCCTCCGCTATTTTTTTGCGGATCTCGTTCGAGGCCAGGGCTCTACTATTGAACAGAAAAATGCTGGATAACATCCAGAATGCCGCGGCCAGCAAAGTTGCAATATTTGTTTCCTTCATCCGTTCCACCTTAATTTTCATCTGATTTTTTTAAGAAAATCCGGTTCGAAGCAACTTTCAAGAAAAACCCCCTCATTCTGATGTGTTTTCAGCCCGTATATTTTTGAAAAGGTTTCAAATAGATCCACATGATAGATCTCTTCATCTGAACTTTTGTTTTTTCTCACCCCCGGGCCGTATATGAACATCCAGACATTTCGGCCCGGTGTAAAATACCGTTCTGAATGATTCATATAGTAGGCGTCGCGCTGGTGATCTACGACAACAACCAGATATGTATTATCTTTGTAAAAGGGATCTTCTCTGATAAGATTCCAGACGTCAAGTATCTGTTTTTCTGTTTCAATTATTGACAACATATATGTTGAATATGAATCGTAGTGGCCTGTCTCTACCATATTTAAGATATAATGCACAAATTTCGGTTTTATTTTATTCAGTATTTTTTTTGTTATTCCATGCAGAACCCTTGAACGGTCATCCCAATTGGGCCAATCCAATATTTCAGATGCCATTTTCTTGTAATTAAGTTCATCTCTATTCAATAAATAATCTAAACCGGAAGATTCTAAGTTAAAGGTTATAAATTCAGGAAAAGTATCTTCGCAATACTCAGACGATTCAAAATTAGAATACCCCTCATACCAATGTGATATGGCCCAGACTCTTTCCTTCGGCAGAATTGATTGCTTAATTAGATACTGAAAAATAGACGGCACTGTAATAGGTCTATTACAAGATTGGTGTAATCCGGTGTTGATAGCTTTTGCTGAAGGCATGTGAATCTCATAGTTCTTCTCAACCACATTTGTATATAAAAAACCTTTCCTGACTATTTCCCGGAAAAAACGGGGCATGTACCGATGTTCGGGATCGTCAATTGTTTCATGGTTCCGCACACTGCATATAGTCATTATAATTACATTGGGCTTATCTGAAAATGGATCTCCATGCCCATTTTCCGCTGAAACAGCAATAACTGCTATAAGGAGACCTGTTAAAATTTGTGGTATAAGAAATGAACCCTTAACCATAATATAACGATTTATCCTTTGACTGTTGAGTACTCAAACACATACGAAACTTTGTACCTTACGGCTTCCTGCTGCTAAATAATAATCTCCCTGAAAAATAATACATAATAGAAATTTCACTAAGATATTTATATCGTCGTCAAGCTTATAAAATATGCCGTATTTCAGTGATTATATTATATATAGATAAGCCCGTCATTTACTTTAACTGCGCTTATTTCATAAATATCACTGAGATGTTTCATCTTCAGGACGTAACCCGTCTCCGAGTCTAATTTATATATTATATTATTCTGGGTAAAAATCAAATGACTCCTATAAAATCCTATAAAATCAGATAATATATTTGTCTCAGAAAGAAAGTTTCGGTCTACATCATATTTTCTGAATAATTCGTCGGGGTTATCAGGAGTATAGGTCCTGTATTTATTTAAGTTCTCCCTGCCTTGAGTAATATTCCCGTCCTCCGCATTTAAACCTATAAGATTAACCCTGTCATTGATTATTACCGTATCCCCGAACACATATATCTCAGGAGTACTGCCCAAAAAATTTTTTCTACGCAAATTTCCAAATGAGGTTCCAAGAACTGAAAGTATATTATTAAGCTGAATATGTATCTCTGAAGCCCAGTTTACTACCCCGTTTTACTGTACACAAAGAAGTTGTCCGTTTTGCGATACAAAGAAAAAATCATCCGGTTTTTTACTTTCCAGTATTTCATAAAAATCGCGGGCCCTGAAAAGTTCAGAATCACTTAAAACCATACTATGCAGAAGTTCAATAGATTTATTTGAAGGTTTTTGTGATATAGTTTTTTAAATAGTTTCAAGGGAATGGGCACTTAAACCAAGTTTTCTTTTTAGCCCGGGGGCTCCCTTAGGGAAGGCTAAACCATATCCGGGTTTACCCCATACCCGGCACTGATAAAACGGCTCTATCCATTACAGCCCCCGGCGGGACTCTCAGGCATATAGCTCTTAAGATATAAAACAACTTGGAAATGGGATCATTGCAGCCACTGGCGCCCGCTGAGGGTCCTCAGTATCCTTACCTCTCCGTTTATAATACCAAGCTCCTCTATTATGGTCATATTCTCCTCGTGTTTCAGGCGCTGACGGCGGTTCTCCCCTATGATATTAACATCGTATCTGACGCGCATATTATCCCCGATCTGTTCGGCTCTGAGGTTGCTTATCCTGTAATCCAGGGTGTCAAAGACGCGGAAGGAGTTGTTCAGGTATTCCTCGACGTCCAAAATATCCGCGCCGTCTCCCCCCGTCCAGTTATCCGCCAGTAACCTGAGTATGCCCCTGACGTCACGGCGCCTGTAACTCCCGGTAAACAACTGGTAGAAATGCTCCACCTGGCTTACCGTGACCCTGAAACGCGTAAAAAGTTCCACTACCTCACCGGCAAGGTCGCTCACTCTTCCGGAGAAAGCTTTTGACTGGGGCCCGGCCTGGGCCCCTATGGACTGCAGCTGCCTGTTGAGCTTCGGCACCAGGTCAATGACATCAGAACGCAGGTTATTTATTTCGATTCTGCTTATGCGGTCAGACCGGTTAAGGGTGTTATACCTGGACCTTAATCTCTCAAGCTCCTCGTTCATATCCCTTAGTATCTCCGTTTTCTGCTCAAGCCTCCGGGCCGCGGAATCTCTTTCCCGTTCTTCTTGCTGTTTATTAAAAAGATAATGATGTCTGTCAAAACGAAGCTTCGTGAGATCCTCCATCATAGCAACGAACCTTTTCCCCATATCAATGTTTCCTATATGATATCTGATATGGGATATCCGCCCTATAGTGCCGTCAGGATCCAGAAACCCGGGGAGTATCCGCCCTATCTCCCTTACGGTATCCTCAAAACCGTCGCTTTCCGGAGTCAGGTTATCAATAAGCTGCCGGGCCTTGACAAGGCTGCTTTCCCAGACGACACCGTAAACATATATGAAATTCGCCTCCGGAGCGGGCTTGAAATGCTCAAGGTTAAGCTGTGAGTTAAGCAGCCTCCAGGCCCCGGGCTGATGGTTTCTGAGAAATGCTGCCGCAGGAAGATATTCTAAACTCGCCCGGGCCTGCGCGGCCCGCGGTGAATTCCTAAGCTGATCCGCAAGGGCGTAATAACTTATGCGGTTATGCTCAGGGTCCGCCAGGACGGCATATTCGCTGTTTATTACCCGGCGACCGACTCCGCCGCGTTCATCGGTCTGGGTGCGGGTATCAAGTTCAAACTCAAAGGCAAAATATTCGGTGTATCCGCGGGGCGAGGCGATACCGTCACTCTTTATATTCCCCAGGTCTTTCTGCTCCTCAAGCCACTCATCCCACTGCCTGATTAAAGATTGTATATGAGCAAGCGCATTACTCCTGTTTGAGCGCCAGGTATCGATATCCCTTCTCAGCTGTGAATGCCTTCTGCTCAACCTTCCGGGGTTCACCTCCCTGAGCAGGTTCTCTATTTCATCTATTCTCTCCCTTACCCTTACTGGACGCGGAAACTCAAACTCTTCGTACAT
>PWOI01000006.1 GCA_003557485.1 Elusimicrobiota bacterium
ACCGAAAGGGCAACGAAAACCATAAATATACCCGCTCCTACTTTAAGCCATACGGCAAGGTTGAGGGGAGGTATGATCCCTCCCGAAAGCAGTGAAAATTCCTGCCCTTTCCAGAGGCTGAAATCAAAAACACCCCGGTATAGCGCAACAATAAAAAGAATAAATACTCCGATAAGCCCGGTAACATTAATCTTTCGGATAAAATGATACGGAAGTCTTTTTACCGCCTTTTCCTGACCGTATGCCAGAAAAAGAAGAATAAAGAGGAAAGCGATTATCAATCCCCCGGCAAACCCTCCTCCGGGGGAAAGGTGCCCGTAGAAAACTATATATATACCGAAAACCGCTATCGCATCCATGACCAGTGAAGTTACGGTTTTTACTATCTCTGACATTCCGTTATTGTTTTTTTCTGGATGACTCATTTCTTCTTTCTCAGAATTACAACAGCTCCCAGAATTGCCGAAAATAAAACCGTTACTTCACCGAATGTATCATAAGCCCTGTAATCAAGAATGACCGCAGTTACTATATTGGCAATACCGGTTTCTCGGAGCCCGTGAGTAAGATACCACTCAGAGGGCACTGTTATATTTACGGCAGTTTCGGGAAAAGAACCGAAAGACGGCAGGGAAATGAGGCCCCAGGCAATCCCGAACAATAAAGCGCCTACAGCAACCATCCCGAAAACTTTGACAAAAAACTCCCGTTTTCCTTTAAGATCCGTAAGATCACGGTGAAGAGTTGCACGGACAAGTATGATCAGAAGAACAACTTCAACAAGTACCTGCACTATGGCAACATCCGGAGCGTTAAGAAAGACCATTATTATTGCCAGCGCAAAACCAACCGCTCCCAGCGAGACAATCGCAGAGAGAAGGTTTTTGCTTTCAATTGCTATTATTGCAGCTATTATTTTGAAAAAAAGTATCAGTTCTATCATTTTAAAAGAAGTATATAAAAAACAACTACGCTGCCGGCCAGCATCCATATTAGATACACCGAAAGAACTCCCGAATGAGCCCACCTTAGAATTTTAATCAGGTAGAAGATGAAACCTTTAAGTACTTCATATATATCAAAAAATTTTCTTTCGGCCCAGCCGTACATTTTTTTGAATATACCTATATTCTCAATAGTTGTATAAAACTGAACTCCCGAGACTCTCATTTGCGGGGTCAGTTTTTCCCCCCCTATATAAGGACCCGACTTTCTCATATTCTTAACGCCTGTCATCAGGTATATAAGAAGCACCAATGCCACTCCGGCGGTCATAAGCCCGGCGGCAATTGAAGGCTGCCAAAGCGCCGGCGCTGCAAAACCTGGCACGGCAATTTCAAGAATGGGATATACCGTATACTGAGGAAAAACACCTATTAGAATACACATCAAGGGAAGCAATACCAGTGCAGGGATTTCCCAGCCCAGCTTTTCACGCGCTGTTACAGTACCTGAAGAGGGCTGCCCCAAGAACGCGGCATGTGTAATTTTAACAAAAGAAGCCAGCGTAAGCACCGAGCCGAAAAGCGCTGCAGTAAACCATATAATCCAGAGGCCTGAGGGCTGTGAAGAAACTATGCCGTGGTAAACAATCCATTTAGAGACAAAACCGTTAAGCGGAGGCAGTCCGGATATTGCTACGGCCATTATTGTAAAACTTGCAAATGTAACCGGAAAATTTTTAAATAGCCCCCCTAGCTTCTCAAGCATTGCAGACCCGGCCTTTTTTTCAACAACGGAACCGGCAAGAAAAAGACCCTGTTTATATATGGAATTATTAATCATATGGAGCAGGCCGCCTGCAATTCCCAAGGCGTTCCCTGTTCCGAGGCCTATAACCATATAACCGACCTGGGAAACAGCGTGATAACCCAGGAGACGACGGAGGTTATGCTGAGAAAGAGCCATAAATACCGCAGCGATAATTGTAATTGAACCGGTGGCCATAAGAACCGTATTTCCGCCGGCTGAAACATTGAACCAGTCAGTAACTATTAACTTAAGAAGATATATTCCCACAAGTTTATCAACGCAGGCCGGAAGTATGGCTGCAACCGGCGCGGGAGCGTCTCTTGCAGTATCGGGAATCCAGGTATGAAAAGGCATAGCTCCGGCTTTTGCAAAGGCGGCCACCAGCAGTGAGAGGAAAATAACCCAGCGGAACGGGCCTCCCAGGTCTGATGATATTCCGGAAAATAAAAAACTGCCTGACCCTATAACATAAAGCCCCATTAGCCCCAGTACAAGAAAAGCGTCTGATCCACCTACGATAATAAGGGTTTTCTTTCCTATATCAACGCAGCCTGCCTGCCAGATAAGCAGGGAGAGTACAACCCCGCTTATTCCCCATGAAATCAGAAACGGAAACATATGAGCGGAAAGAAAGACTCCTGAAGCGGAAGCTGTCATCCAGCAGAAAAGGCTCCAATAAAATACAGGGTAGCCTTCCTTCAGATATTCAATTGAATAGAGCGCAACCAGAAGCGAAAAGAGTCCGGCAAGAAATACAAGCACCAGAGAGAACAAACCTCCGGCAAAAAGTCCAGACGGGCAAACATATTCCGGGAATCCCCTGACAGCACCCGCAATTGCGCTAACAGCAGACACCGCAGCAAGCACTCCACCTACCTTAAAGAACCTACCCGGAAGAAAAGCAGCAACCGCGCCCAGAAAAATCGGCACATATATTGCCAGAGCAACCGGCATCATTTATTTTTTCCCCTTTTCATAGAAAAAGTCTTCTCCCTGCAGATGTCTATAAGCTGCTTTGAAGTGTAAACCTGCCTGCCGGCACCGTCAACGGCCTGCATCCTCTCGGTGCAGCAGTAACATGGATCAACCGCTGCAAGAGTAATGGCAGCATCCGGTATAGTTCCCCCGACTACGGCATATTCATTTGTAAACACATTCATATATGAAGGCGCCCTTATTTTATGCCTGTAGGGGACTGTACCTCCGCGGCTCTTAATATAATGAAAGACTTCCCCGCGCGGCGCTTCATGGCGCCCTATTCCCTCCCCCGGGGGAACTTCCTTTATCTGAACGCTAATATCTCCTTTAGCTTTTTTAAGGGCCTCGGCGCATTGCTTTATAATCAGAACCGACTGCCTCATTTCTTCAAGCCGGATCATAGTTTTAGCATACACGTCGCCTTCAGTGCGGACCGGAACCGTCCAGTCTACCATTGAATAGGCCGCATAAGGCTCATCCCGGCGTACATCTATATCTATACCCGACGCCCTGGCCATCGGGCCGACAGCGCAAAATGAAACAGCCTCTTTCTTCGGAAGCGTTCCGGCTATTTTAAGGCGGGCGCGCAGGACAGGATCATCCTCTATTGCTTTCTGAAGCATATCCAGTTTAGGAAGTAGCAGGTTCATTTCCCTGCAGAAAGCGCTGCCGCCCGCATTGTCGATATCCCTGCGCACCCCTCCTATTTTCATCATGGCGTAATGCTGGCGGTTCCCGAAGAGTTTTTCACAGAGTTCCAGCAACGGCTCGCGGTATTTCCAGCACCACATCCAGACAGTATTGTATCCCAGGAAATGCCCAGCAAGGCCGAGCCATAGCATATGAGAATGGATTCTTTCCATCTCCCCTACAATACTCCTTATATATTTAGCCCGCAGCGGAATATCCAGTCCGCATATTTCTTCAACACAGTTCACATAGGCGAAAGGATGTGAGGTCGAACAGATCCCGCAGATACGCTCCACAAGAAAAAGAACCTGGTCGTAATGTTTGCTTTCGGCAAGTTTTTCAATTCCGCGGTGGTTATAGCCTATCTCTATATCAAGCCCAACGACCTTTTCACCTTCCACTTTGAGACGAAAAAATTCCGGCTCCTCCTGAAGAGGATGATAAGGGCCTATAGGTATTTCTGTTATCTGTCTTTTCTCTTCCTTGCTCATTTTTTTCTCAGAGGATGCTTCGGTCCCCTGTAATCCCGGGACAACAAAAGATTTCCAAGTTCTTCATTACCCTTAAAATTTACTCCCAAAAGTTCATGCATTTCTCTTTCTATCCAACGGGCTCCTTTTATAATGTCAGATATGGTATCAACTTCAGGCTTTTTCCTCTCTGTTTTTACGCGAAGATTTATAAAAATGCCCTTTGAATCAAGTGAAAAATGATAAAGAATTTCAAAATGTTCTTCCTCATCCATCCCGGAAGCTGTTGAAAACCGGCATTTCATTGAATTAAAAAGAAATTCCGCCGCAAACCTGAGATCTTCAGGAGAAATTTCAATATATATCCTTTTTTCGCGGGGCCGGTCTAAGGATTTTATCTTCTTACCGAGATTTTTTTCAAGAAGTTCTATCAGCTCCATTATATTTCTCTAACTCCTTTTTTCTTTGTAGCGTCAATTTTTTCCATAAGCTTAACAATACCCGAAATCATCACCTCAGGCTTTGGTGGACAACCCGGAACATAGACATCAACAGGTATATGCCTGTCAGCCGGGCCGGCGGCGTTATATGAATGTTTGAAAATACCCAGGGCTACACTGCATGTGCCTATAGCTATCACATAAAAAGGTTTAGGAGCCTGGGAATAGATTTCTCTGAGACGGGGCAGGTTTTTTGAATTAATTACACCCGTAACCAGCATGCAGTCCGCATGCCGGATGCTGCCTACCAGTTTTATTCCGAATCTTTCAGCATCAAACTTTGGAGTAAGTGTATCAAGTATCTCAATGTCGCAGTTATTGCAGGAAGCAGCACCGAAATGATATACCCATATGGATTTTTTAAGTGCGTTCTTTATCATAATCCTAAAAGCGCCAGCAATACTCCGGCAGCCGCCGCAAGCGTCACCGGGCCCCAGAAAAGGCGCAGCGTCTGATTAATACGCAGCCTGGGGTTTGTATTCTTTATAAGAATTGCAATCACCAGGACAGCTATATACTTAATGACACCCGTAAAGCTCCCTATCCCGCCCATAAAAAGAATCACGGCCAGCAGGGGCAGCAAGGCCATAAGCATCCATCTTGAAACCACAAAGAACCCCAGCGGCGGCCCTGAATATTCAATGATCGCCCCGCCCATTATCTCCTGTTCGGCTTCAGATATATCAAACGGAACCTGCATCATCTTTGCCTGGAAACAGAGTATAACCACGGCAAATGCTATTATCCCTGAAAGAGAATATATTACGGGGCCGCTTAGCCTCTGCACTGAAATTATTTCCCCTATATCAAGCGCACCGCCCGTCTTTATTATTACCACGCCCAGTGCAAGTATGAAGGGAAGTTCGTATGAAAGAGCCGTTTTCATCTCCCTGGAAGCGCCCAGAGAGGCAAGCGGGTTTGCTGATGAAGCTCCCGCCATTATCAGAGAAAAAACAGGCACTACGAGAAGGTAAACCACAACAAGTATATCCCCTATAAAACCGGAGGCATAGAGGTTGCTGTTGAATAATATAAGCGATACAAGCCCCAGGGCCGCAAAACTGAAAGCCGGGGCCAGCAAAAATACCACCGGACTCGCACCTGAGGGAATAAGAGTCTCTTTTTTCATAAGCTTGATTAAATCATATACAGGCTGCATTACGGGCGGACCGACTCTCCACTGAACAAGCGCGCTTACCTTACGATCAATCCAGCTAACCGCAAGCGAGACTACAAGAGCAAACAAAATCCCGGGATAGAAAAAATACTCAAAAATTATCATTTACGCCACCCGTCAGCTTTAACGGCAAATCTTTTGCCTACCATCTCATAACCTTCACCGGCTTGACCGGTTATTTCAACTGCCCCTTTTTTACACATTTTAACGCATTTCTGAAAATCCGTACCGTGAACCGGAAAATTACGGTAAGAAAGAATTTCTCCCGGATTTGCCCCTACGGGGCAGGCAGCGGCGCAATATTTACAGGATACACATATCATATCATGCCTTTTAAGGTCTTTTCCCTTTTCCTTTTCAAGAGCCTCTACCGGACAGGCAGCCACGCAGGGCGGGTTTTCGCAATGGCGGCATACAATCATTCTTATACCCTGCTCTATAATGCGGTATATACCCGGGAAATCATCCGCACAGCGGCGGCATCCGTAGCATTTGTCAAGGTCGATATTTATTATTTCAGTCCCAGACATCCGGCAAATCCTTTACCTGTCCGTACTCAAAAACAGGGCCGTCCTTGCAGACATAATAAGGGCCTACAAGACAGTGGCGGCATTTCCCAAAACCGCAGGTCATGTTCTTTTCAAGGGAAACAATTATTCTGTCATCTGAAACTCCCATCTTTGACAATTCAAGAGACGCGAATTTCATCATCACCGGGGGTCCCACTACAACAGCAACACACTTTGCGGCATCAACTTTTATATCCTTAAAAAGCTCTGTGACAACGCCCTGCTTTCCATCCCAGGAAGAATCGGCTTTATCCGCAGCTTTATGAATCTCAAACTCTTCTCCCCACTCCCCGAAGCTGTCCCCGTAGAGCATATCCCGGGGGGTTTTGCATCCGTAAAGCATAATTACCCTTGGATACCTGTTCCTATCTGAAAGTATTTCGTGAAGAAGAGACCGCAGAGGCGCCATCCCGCACCCTCCTCCTACAATTAACAGTTCCCTGTCACGCAGACGGTCAAGAGGGAACCCGTTACCGTACGGACCCCTCACATAAACGATATCGGATGGTTTTTTTTCGTGAAGAACCGCCGTTGCCGCCCCCGCTTTCATAACCGTAATATCCATCAAGGCGGTTTTTCCCGTCTTTGATGAAGGAGTAAAAGGGCATTCTCCGGCACCGGGAACAGTAAGCTGGACGAACTGCCCGGTAGAGAACTCCATTTCTTCTTCAAGTTCTATTACAAAAGTCTTTATATTCGGCGTCTCATCTATGACTTCTTTAATCTGTGCCTTTATCGGACTGTAAGGGTTTTTATTCATACAGCCCTTTTATGGTATCTCTCATATCTATTTCACCGGGACAGGTTTTTATGCATCTTCCGCAGCCCGTACATCCCGGCATATCAAACTCCCCCTGCATAAGGCTGAATTTACAGTAGTACCTGTGCCTGAACCCCTGCCAAAGGTGAGGCCGCGGCGTAGCGCCCCCGGCAACGCGGGCATACCCCGACAGCTGGCACGAATCCCATTGAAGAGCCTTGAGAACTTTCCTGCTGTCGGACATTTCATTAAGCACGTTGCAGTAACAACTGGGGCAGCTGAAATTACAGCCGCCGCACTGCATGCATGTCTTTGCTTTTTCGTCCCAGTAGGATTTGTTTAAATTATTTTTTATTTTTTCTCCTATCAGGTCTTTCTGTGAATCAAGGCTGAAGTTTGATTTAACCATTTTAACTGCCGCATCTTTTCTGTCGGAATATTTTCTTTCGTCTGAAGCGGATATTTCATCAAGTTCAACGCCTCCGAGAAGCCTTTTTCCCTCTTCGGATAATGCCTCGGCTATATACCCGTCCTTTACTGCGGAAAGATGTAAATCAGAACCTGACGCCCCGTAAGGGGAACCTCCGGTAGAAACACAGAAACAGGTCTCTGCAGGTGAGTTGCAGTCAACGGAAATAAGGGTAACTCTATCCCTGAAACTCTTATAGACCGTATCAACGGGCTCCTGCTCAATCATTATGCTGTCAAAAATTCCTTTCAGGGCATTCAGATCACAGCCTCTTACACCAAGAAGAATCACCGGACCGGGAGCAAATTTTTCTTTACCTGCAACTGCATTCCTTGAAGGGAAAACAAACTCTTTTATCCCTCCCCAAACAGGAACCTTTTCAAGGTCATATTTGAAATCGTCACCGTATTCCTCAAGCAATCCGGATTCTCCGGGCAGGAAAAGCGGTTTTTCAGCGGCCCATTTTTTAAGAATCGAATCAAATTTGTCTCTTTTTATCTTTCCTTTCATTTTTTTTCCGTTTCACAAAGATGGCAGGACAGGTTTTCCATATCCATTGCCAGGTCCGTATGGCGCAGGTATACATCTTCAGGAAGATCAAGCGGAACCGGGGCAAAATTAAGAACTGCCTTGACTCCGGCGCCTACAAGAGTTCCGGCAACCTCACTTGCTGCTTCTGAAGGAACAGCAATAACTCCCATATCAATATTTTTTTCTCTGACAAGTTTTTTCAGTGTATCCGGAGAGGTTATAGTCACGCCGCTCCAGTTCCGCCCTATCTTTGAAGGATCCGCATCAATAACCGCCCTGAACTCATAGCCCTCTTTTTTAAAACCCGGGTAATAAAAAAGAGCCCTTCCAAGGTTCCCGGCGCCGATCAGTGCAAGCCCCCATTTTCTTTTAAGCCCGAGTACTTCGTCCAGAGAATCAATAAGCTCCTCAACAAAGTATCCGACACCGGGCCTGCCTTTCTTTCCCACTTCAGAAAGGTCTCTGCGTATCTGGCTGGAGGTTTTGGAGAGACGCTCTCCGAGTTGCTCGGAAGTTATCTGTGAGATGTTACGGACGCGCAGGTCTTTCAGGACCCTATTGTAAACAACTAGTCTTTCTATGGTATGTTTATTAAGCATTTGTGAATGTTTTCACGAACTACATCTTTTTAGTACTAAAATACCCTGATATTGTCAAGCTCAATATTGACATTTGTTGTTACAATACATAAATGTTAAGTTTTACTACTAAGCCAAAATGTTAATTTTTAGAAAGCTATTTTTTTGCAATAATTGTTGCAAAAGGAGGCTTTCAAATGAATAACCAAAAAATTC
>PWOI01000188.1 GCA_003557485.1 Elusimicrobiota bacterium
AAAATTCAGCACTAAGCGACCCCATCGTCTAGCCTGGCCCAGGACACTGGGTTTTCATCCCAGCAACAGGGGTTCAAATCCCCTTGGGGTCGCCATATTTTTAGCCGGGCGGGTAGCTCAGATGGCTAGAGCGCTGCTCTTACACGGCAGAGGTCACAGGTTCGACTCCTGTTCCGCCCACCACTAAACCTTCCGGCTGCAGCTTTACATTAAAGCTGCCATAAGCTAAAATCAAAAAAATTAATTGAAGGAGGAATTTATTATGAGTAGAAAAGAAATTTTGGAAAAGGAAATAAAACATTTCGACATTAAAAAAATAAACTCAGTTCCGCTCATGGAAGAGTATGCCGGTATGTCGTTCCAGGCAAGAAACCTTGCCCGTGGTTCAAGGATTTATGAATCCATGCTTAAAGATAAAGACTGTTCGGTTATTCTATGTCTTGCAGGTTCTCTTTTCAGCGCCGGACTTAAAAAAGTTGTATATGATCTTGTTATGGAGGGGATGGTTGACATAATTGTTTCAACCGGCGCGGTTATCGTAGATCAGGATTTTTTTGAAGCTCTTGGATTTAAGCATTACGCCGGGAATATATATGCCGATGACGGAGAGCTGATGGAAAAAAGAATTGATAGGATCTATGATACTTACATAGACGAAGATGAATTAAGAATATGTGACGAGACAGTCCGAGACGTAGCCGATTCCATGGAGGAGGGAGTATATTCTTCCAGGGAATTCATTATGGCTATGGGAAAGTATCTCAGGCAAAAGAATATGGGCGAGGGTTCGGTTATCAGGGCCGCCTGTGAAAAAGGCGTTCCGATTTTTGTTCCTGCTTTTTCTGACTGCAGCGCAGGGTTCGGACTTGTGGAACATCAGTATAAAAGAAAAAATAAGGGCAAGGTGGCAATTGATTCTGTTAAGGATTTTCTTGAATTGACCAAAATTAAGTTGGCCTGTGCCCAGACAGGGCTTTTAATGATAGGAGGAGGGGTCCCCAAAAATTTTGCCCAGGATATAACGGTTTCTGCGGATATTCTGCAGCCGGGTTCGGATATGCATAAATATGCCGTTCAGATAACGGTTGCCGATGAGAGGGACGGAGGCCTGTCCGGGTCCACGCTTAAGGAAGCTCATTCCTGGGGTAAAGTTGACGAAGGGATGGAACAGATGATTTATTCCGAGGCGACATTGACTTTTCCTCTTCTTGCAAGCTACGCCTATCACAGCGCCGCCGGCAAGGGAAGGAAACAGTGGGATTTTAATCATTACCTGGAGGAAAATAATGAATAATTCAGTACCTTCAAAGGTCTTTCTGACAAAAGGCGTAGGCGTCCATAAAGACAGGCTCGGCTCTTTTGAACTTGCTCTCAGGGCGGCAGGGATAGAAAAATGCAATCTTGTCTACGTGTCAAGCATACTTCCCCCAGGATGCAAGATTATATCTAAACAGAAAGGCCTGGAGCATTTAAAAGCCGGGCAGATAACATTCTGTGTTATGGCCCGCAATGATACCTGCGAGGCCAGCCGGCTCGTTTCTGCTGCAATAGGGGCTGCTCTTCCTAAAAAAGAAAAAAACTACGGATATCTTTCAGAACACCATTCTTTCGGGCAGACTGCAAAAGCTTCAGGAGATTATGCTGAAGACCTTGCTGCAACAATGCTTGCAACGACGCTCGGAGTATCCTTTAATCCCGAGCAGGCCTGGGATGAGAGAAAACAGGTATATACTGCCAGCGGACACATATTCAAGACTCGCAGCATTTCCCAGTCTGCAGAAGGCAACAAGGATGGACTCTGGACCTCAGTCGTAGCCGCTGCCGTATTCTGCTGCATATAATTTACTTAAATGAGCGATTCAGTTCCTTTTAATTTTGGAGGTCTGGAAAAGAAATATACCGATTACGAGAATTCCGGGATGGTAATCCTTCCGGTGCCTTTTGAGCAGACCAGCAGCTGGATTGAGGGTTCGGCCCGGGGTCCGGAATCAATAATAAACGCTTCGCGCAACATGGAGCTGTATGATATAGAAACGGGCATTGAAGTTTATCGGGCTGGAATACATACGGCTGATTCGGTTGAAGAGGATAGTGCTGTTTCAATGATTGAAGAGGTCTATAGCCGGAACCTGAAATTTCACAAAGATTCTAAATTTCCGGTCACTGTAGGAGGAGAACACACAGTTTCAATAGGAGCCGTTAAGGCTGCTGTTGAATACTATGGAGACGTTTCTGTTCTTCACCTGGATGCCCATTCCGATTTTCGCCGGAGTTACGAGGGAAACCCTTACAGCCATGCCTGTGTAATGTCCAGGATAAGCGAGCTGGGAGCCGATGTTTTTTCTGTAGGCATAAGAAGTATGGATATCTCGGAAAGAGAAAGCCTTAAGGATTCAAAAACAGTATTTGCTCATGAAATTCCCGGCAGCAATGATTGGGAAAAGAGAGCTTTAAAAGGACTGAAGGATAAGGTTTTTATAGATGTAGACCTTGATGTTTTCGACCCTTCCGTAATTCCCGCAACAGGTACACCCGAACCCGGTGGGATGCTCTGGCAGCAGGTTACCGGACTTATAAAAAAAATCACAGAAAAAAAACATGTTGTGGGACTCGGAATAGTGGAGCTTTGCCCCTTTGAAAACAGCAGTATATCGGAGTTTGCGGCCGCGGTTCTTATTTATAAGACCCTGAGCTATGTGAATACTGCATAACAAGGTCTTCCTCCGGGGACGGGACTTTTTTAGATTCTTTAAACAGTTATAATTTTCAATAGAAATCCCGCTGATCCTTTATTTTACAAAGCAAATTTAATTTGATACAATTTCCCGAGTAATTATGAAAAATATAATTAAAAAAATAATAATACTTTCAACCTTACTGGCGTTTACTCCTTATTTTTCTGCGCGTTTCGTCGCTGCGGAAGAAATGCCTGAATTCAGTCCTGTAATATCTGAAATAATTATTGAAGGGAACAGAAATGTTTCGGAAAGGTCAATTTTAAGAGCCCTTCCCTTTAAACCCGGTGACATTTTTGATGAGAGAAGGGCCGTTTCAGCCGTACAGGATATTTATGCAATCGATAAATTCAGTGATATATCGGTTTACGTTGAAGAGGATGAAACTGGCAACATAAATATTATTTACAGTGTAGTCGAAAAACCTGTCATAAAAAAAATAGAATTCAGAGGGAACGAAGATATACGTTCCCGCAGGTTGAACAGGGAGATAGATATCTCTTCCGGCGACTATTTTGAAAGCCCTATTCTTGCCGCACAGGCCGAAAAACTTAAGATATATTACAGGGAAAACGGTTACGCGGCAGTAACTATAGACGCCTACACATCTGTTGATGAGGATACAAACGAGGTTTCAATAACTTTCCATATAACCGAAGGAAATAAGATAGAAGTAGAGTCACTTCAGATTATCGGAGTTCTTGAAAAAGAGTATAGAAGGGTAAGGGATCTGATTGAACTTAAAAGCGGAAAACCCTACAGAGAAAAACTTCTTACGGAAGGAATAGCGGCAGTAAGGGAATATTACCGCAATAACGGTTTCCTTCACGCAGAAATAACCGGCCCCATGCTTACTTTTGACCCTGAAGGAAGAAAAACATATATAACTATTTTTGTTAAAGAAGGATTTCAGTATACCTCAAGCTCTATTGAGATAACCGGTAATACGCTCATTCCAGAAGATCAGATTAAAAGGGCTATGCCTCTTAAGACAGGAAGGGTTTATTCGGAAGAAAACCTTAGGATGTCGATGGCCGCTATACAGGAGTTATATGCCGAAATAGGGCGTGTAAGCGCACGGGTATTTCCTTCCCACGACTACAGAACTGAAGACAGGGAAGTGGATATAAGGTTTGAGGTTTATGAGGGGCCCGAAGTCAAAGTACGCAATATACATATAGCCGGAAACAGGAGAACCCGTGATTATGTAATAAGAAGGCATATAACCGTAGAAGAGGGCGAACCGTTTGATCTTACCCGGATAAGAAGATCGCAGGAAAGAATTTTCCGTTTAGGTTATTTCTATGACGTTATGCTTGATATGGCTCCCACGGACGCTGAGGATGAGATTGATATAATATTCCGGGTTGAGGAACAGCAGACAGGAATGGCAAGCATAGGGGCGGGTTATTCCAGCCAGGACGGGGTTATGGGCACGCTGCAGGTTTCCCAGGAAAATTTCATGGGTCGTGGCCAGAGAATAGGGGCAATGTGGGAGTTCGGCGGCAGAATCCAGAACTACCGCCTCAGTTTTTCCGAGCCCTATATGTTTGGCTACCCGATGCCTTTTAGTGCCAGTCTCTACAGCACCGACCGGAGGCGTCGTCATTTTACCGGCCGGGATTATAGCGAAAGGCGACGGGGGGGAAGCGTTTCTCTCGGGAGGCATTTCACCAATGTCTTTACCGGTAATTTAAGGTACGCCCTAGAAGAAGTTAAGATACACAGCGTATCTTCGGCTATACAGGACCTGATTCCTGAGGAGACAAGAGTTACTTCGTCCGTGACACCGAGAATAACTTTTGATACCAGGGATTTTCCCTTTGATCCCAGGACCGGTTACTTCCTGAGGTTTCAGAACCAGATTGCCGGCGGAATATTCGGTGGTGACGTCAACTTTTCAAAGTTTGAATCAAAAAAAACCTATTTTCATCCTATATATAAAAACATTGTGGGTGCTATTAATCTTGAAACAGGTGCGGCCTGGCCATACAGCAGTACCGATAAACTACCTGAATACGAAAAGTTTTATATAGGAGGTTCCGAATCCATAAGAGGTTATGAATATTATGAAATAGCCGGGAAGTATAAATCGGTATTAAACGCCGAGATTAAATTCCCGATAGTGCGTGACAGAAGGCAGACTATACTGCAGGGAGCTGTATTTTATGATATAGGCGGCGCCTGGGACAGCCCTTACGATGCCGCTGTGAGGTTTGAAGAAGGACAGCTTAGGCGCGGCTACGGGGCAGGGATAAGGTTTAAAACTATGGCTTTCCCGATAAGAATTGACTGGGGCTATGGTATAGACAGGCCCGATCCCGGCGGAAGATGGTATTTTACCATGGGAGATGTGTTTTAAATGAAATTAATAAAAACGCTTTTGGCGGCGTTTTTCCTTTTTGCTTTTTATTCTCCCGCAAAGACGCTGATAATAACGCCTTCCCAGCTGGCCTATGTAAATATTGAACAGGTCTACGAGAATTTAATCATAGTTGAAAATGCCCGCGCTTCTCTTGAAAATTTAATAGAGGAGAAAAAAGCGGAAGTTGAAGAGCTTCAAAATGATATTGACGAGCTCCGGGAGGCTATTAACCTCTACGATGAAAAAGAAATCCTTCCTGAAAATGAGGAAGAAGAACCCGGAGACTTACCTGATTCAAAGGAAGAACTTAATCAGGCACTGTCGGAAAAAGAAGCAAGGTTAAGTGACCTCAGGGAAGCTTCAGCCTTACAGATACAGCAGAAAAATGAAGCCCTCCGCATCAGCATAATGAGCAAGATCTATGATGTTATTGAAGAACTGGCTGAACGGGAAGGATATACGGCAGTGCTTGACGGCAACATAGTTTTCTTTACAGGTGAAGCAGCGCCGGATATAACCGGAGAGGTTATACGAATACTCAATGAAAAAGCCAGGAAAAACAATTAAGCTTAAAGATTTATGCAGTATTACTTCAGGAGAGCTGAAGGGGGACGGAGATACTGAAATCAAGGGTATAAATACTCTTGACAGGGCAGGAAAGGGAGATTTAAGTTTTTTTTCCGTTGCCAGGTATAAAGGCCTTCTTGGAAAAACAAAAGCCTCATGTGTTATTGTGCCCAAAGGCTTTAAAAAAAAAGTTCCCTGTGCAGTTCTTGAAGTAGATAATGTGCCGCTTGCTTTTACAGCCGCGGCAGACGCTATTTGCGGTAAAAGAAATCACTCCGTTAAGGGAATAAGCAGTAAAAGTTCGATATCCTCTTCCGCAAAACTTTCCTCGGGAGTAAAAGTAGGGGACTTTTCTGTAATAGAGTCCGGTGCTGTCATAGGTCCAGGTACTGTCATATATCCGCATGTTTATATAGGATGCGGCACATCAATAGGAAAAAACTGTATTATTTACCCCGGAGCAGTACTAGCTGATTCCGTAAAAGTAAAGGATGAAGTAATCATACATTCGGGGGCTGTTATCGGTTCCGACGGCTTCGGCTATGCCCGAATCTGAAAAGAAAATATAAAAGCCTCCCAGCACGGTGGAGTTACGATAGGCGACCGTGTTGAAATAGGAGCAAATACTACTATAGACAGGGGCTCGGCCGCAGACACCGAGATAGGTGATGGGACAAAAATAGACAACCTCGTACAGATAGCCCATAACGTAAGAATAGGCAGAAACTGCATAATAGTTTCCCAGGCCGGCATAGCAGGCTCTACTGTTGTGGAGGACGAAGCCGTTCTTGCAGGTCAGGCTGGAGTTGTGGGGCACATAAAAATAGGAAAAGGGGCCATGGTCGGAGCCCAGGCCGGTGTTACCAGGGATGTTAGGGAAGGATCGCTTGTTTCGGGCTACCCGGCCACCGAGCATAGGAAAGCAAGAAGGCTGAATGCATTGGTGAAAAAACTCCCCGAATTATACGACAGGGTAGAAAAACTGGCCAAGGAAATTGAGCAGGGAAAAAAATAAATTTCAGCGTACGCTGGAAAAAGAAGTGCTGATAGAAGGTGCCGGACTGCATACGGGAGAAAAGGTTTCGGTTAATCTGCAACCGGCTCCCGAAAATACCGGAATAATTTTTATAAGAACCGATATTGAAGGCCGGCCGGAAATTCCGGCTTCTGTTGAGTTTGTCTCTTCCTGCAGAAGGGGTACTACGCTAAGCCGTGAAGGTGCCGAAGTTATGACCGTTGAGCATCTTATGGCTGCGCTATACGGAATGGAAATTGATAACTTATATGTTGAGGTGTCTGCAAAGGAACTGCCTGCATGTGACGGCAGCAGCATGGTTTATGTTTCACGTATTATGGAGGCGGGTATCCGGCAGCAGAATGCAGAGAGAATTTACTTTACTCTTGACAGCCCGGTAGTTTATACGGAGAATGACGCTGCGGTAATAGCGATCTCTTCCGACAGTCTTTCGGTTAATGCCGTTTTTGATTATAAAGAGGGACTACCAGGAGGGCAATATGCTTCAATTGCCATAACCGAAGAAGGCTTCCTGAATGAACTCGCCGGCGCCCGTACCTTTTGTTTTGAAAAGGAGATCGAGCATATAAAAAGTCAGGGCCTGGGCCTTGGCGGCAACAAAGAAAATACCCTTGTTATAAGCGAAAATTCTGTTAAAAACGCGTCCTTGAGGTTTGATAATGAATGTGTAAGACACAAGATTCTTGATTTTCTGGGTGATCTGAGCCTTCTGGGCGGTCAACTTAGAGCCAGAATTTTTGTTATAAAAACAGGACATAAGTCCAACATAAATTTCACAAAGAAATTAAGAAAGCATCTCATGGATAAAAATAATCTGCAGAAAAAAATAGATTCTGAAGGCATATTAAAGATACTTCCCCATAGGTATCCGTTTTTAATGGTAGATACGATTACTGTAGGAGGAGACGGGAAGACAGCCACCGGTTATAAGAATATTACCTCAAACGAACCTTTTTTCAAAGGGCATTTTCCTGATATGCCTGTTTTTCCCTCTTCGCTTATAATAGAATTTATGGCCCAGTCATCTGCTGTTCTGTTTCTTTCAGGCAAAAAAAATGATGATACTCTTGCCTACTTTATGATTATAGAAGATGCTGAGTTTTTCGGTAAAGTTGTTCCACCGGAAACTCTCAGGGCTGAAGTTGAACTTGTCCAGATGCGGGGCACCCGCGGCAAAGTTCGGGGTACAGCGTATAAAGAAAACGGAGAAATGGTGGCGCAGTCCCAGTTTATGTTTGCCATTGTGGAAAGGTAAGAAATATTATGAAAAATATACATAGAACTGCAATTGTGGAAGGAAATGTTAATATTTCCGGGGACGTTACAATAGGTCCTAATGCTGTTGTTCGGGGTGATATAACGATAGGTGAAGGCACAGTAATAGGCCCTAACGCGGTAATTGAAGGAAATGTAGAGATAGGTAAACACAACAATATCGGAATAGGCACCTGTATAGGAACCGAACCCCAGGCTTTCAGGTACGATGATGACACAAAGGTGGTTATAGGTGACAACAATATATTCAGAGAATACGTTACAGTTAACCGCTCTACTAAAAAAAACAGCGCTACCCGGATAGGAAACAGAACCATGCTGATGGCTTATGTTCATGTAGCGCACGACTGCAGGATAGAAGATGAGGCTATACTGGCAAACTGTGTAACTCTTGGTGGGCACATAGAGGTGCAGGAAAAAGCCGTGATAGGGGGAGTAACCCCGGTGCATCAGTTTGTTAGGATAGGAAAAATGGCGATAGTAGGGGGAGGATCAAGAATTCCCAAAGATGTGGTTCCCTACTGCCTTGTTGCCGGTAGCCCCGCGCATGTGTACGGGCTCAACAGGGTTGGGTTAAAAAGGCGCAACTATCCTGAACAAGTAAAGCGAAAACTTAAAGAAGCCTACAGTATCATATTCCGTTCGGGTCTCAATACTACTCATGCTGTTGAAGATATGCAGAAAAGAAAAGACCTCGATATACAGGAAGTCCGTGAAATTATTGATTTCATAAATACATCCGATCGGGGCATTACAAAATAAAATGACTAACAGGGAAATAATAAAAAGGCTTTATCTAGCCCTTAAACCTTACCGTAAAAGGTTTATAATAGCGCTTTTCTGTATGATGGTGGTGGGATTTATGCAGCCTTCTCTTATAGCTATTATTAAGCCATTTTTTGATGTAATAATATACCCTAATCAGGTTCATACTGTTCCGATAGTAGGTGTTGATATTCCGCCTGCAGACGCAATATCAAGGCTGACTCTTTTATATTATTTCGGGGCGGCTATTCTCGGGATTGCTATATTGCGCGGCTTCTTTCATTTTGTTAAGAAATACTATATGGCCTATATAGGGCAGAGTATAGTCAAAGACCTACGTAACCGGCTTTTCAGGCACCTTTCCTACCAGTCACTTGACTATTTTATACTTAACAAAACCGGCCAGCTTATGTCCCGGCTTACTAATGACGTCAAGTATATAGAGAAATCAATTGTAACTATTCCCAACCAGCTGATACGTGACGGGGTAACTTTTATATTTACCGCTGCCCTTCTTTTTTATCTGAGCTGGCAGTGGGCTCTTTACTCTATGATAGGTTTTGTCCTTTTACTTGTGCCTTTTGTAGCTTTTGCGAAAGTATTGAGAAAACTTGCCAGGAAGGGTCATCAGAAGATGGCCGATATATACGAATTTCTTGCAGAAAAGATTTCAGGAATGCGTTTAATTAAAGCTTTTACTATGGAAAAAGAAGAACAGCGCAATATGAGAAAGGCCAATAAAAAATTCTTTAAACTAATAATGAAGTCCGAAAAAATAGACGCAATAGAGTCCCCGATAAGCGAATTCCTAAGTACTCTGGGCATGGCTGCTTTGATAATTATAGGAGGTACAGCTCTTATAAACGAGACAGTCACAATGGGAACACTTCTTGCTTTTCTCGGGGCCCTTTCTGCTATGTATACGCCCGTTAAGCATCTTTCCGGTATGAACCAGCGTCTGCAGAGGGCTTTTGCCGCCTCCGAGCGTATTTACCAGATACTGGATGAAAAAAGCCATATTCTACAGATAAGAGAACCTGTTATCCTTGATTCCTTCAGGGATTCGATAGAATTTAAAAATGTGTCTTTTGCCTATGAAAAAGACGAATATGTTTTAAAAGATATAAATATTGAGATTAAGAAGGGAGAAATTGCGGCTTTTGTGGGCCCGTCCGGTGGGGGAAAAACTACGCTTATAAATCTTGTACCCCGTTTTTTTGATGTCCTCCGCGGCTCTATATGCATAGACGGAATTGATATAAAAAATTATCTTATAAAGTCGCTGCGCGGTAAAATGTCAATGGTTATGCAGGACGTGATACTTTTCAATATGAGCGTCAGGGACAATATATGCTATGGGCTGGGAGAGGTAGAGCAGGAGGAAGTTGAAAAATACGCGTCCGCTGCAAACGCCCATGAATTTATAATGCAGCTCCCTGAAGGTTATGATACGATTGTAGGTGAAAGGGGAGTTAGGCTTTCCGGAGGGCAGAAACAGCGGATTTCAATAGCCCGCGCATTAATAAAAGACCCCGAAATACTGATACTTGACGAAGCTACTGCCCATCTTGATACCGAATCAGAGCTTCTGGTACAGCAAGCTCTTGATACATTGATTTCCAGCAGGACCACGCTGGTGATAGCCCACCGCCTTTCAACTGTGCGCAAGGCCGATAAAATATTTGTTATTGACTCCGGCAGGATAATTGAAAAAGGCAGGCATGATGAACTGCTGAAAATAGACGGCCTTTACCGGAAAATGTTTGAAATACAGTCAATATAGATGTATAATCATACCCCAGTGGCGGCATCGTCTAGTCAGGTCCAGGACACAGCCCTCTCAAGGCTGCGACACGGGTTCAAATCCCGTTGCCGCTACCAAGCGAGGCCGTCTTGGAAAACAACCCATATGTGGTTGTTTTCAGGCCGAGCTCCGAAGGCTAAAAGGCCGTCTTGGAAAACAATCCATACGCGATTGTTTTCAGGCCGAGCTCCGAAGGCTAAAAGGCCGTCTTTTTTTGGGGTCAGGCCCTACGTTTTACGTTCATACCGGGATTGGAGCATGCGGTTTGCTTTTTTGAGTTATCTCTTTGAATGATGTTTGCTCACCTTCACTGCCACAGCAGGGGCTCTTTTTCTGATTCAATACTAAAAATAGAGGAAGCCGTAGAAAAAGCGGCATCAGACGGCCAGCCGGGGATAGCCCTTACAGATCATGGGACATTACACAGACCACTAAGTTTTATAAAAATCTGCAGGGAAAGAGGAATAGTTCCCGTGGTTGGATGCGAATGCTATTTTGTCGAGTCCGCAAAAAATACAATCAGAAAATCCGATAATAAAAGATATCACCTGGTCCTTCTGGCTAAGGACGGTCAAGGGATAAAAAATCTAATCACTATAATAAATAAGTCCTGGGAAGAAAACTGCTTTATGGAAAGAAGAGGTCTTGTTGACTGGAAACTCCTTAAAAAATATTCTTCCGGCCTTATTTGCCTTACCGGCTGTTTCTGGAATATAATAGCACGTACGGGTGTTGATTGCGGTGAGGATGAAGCGGAAGAAAAATTCCGTGAATTTTACGATATATTCGGTCAGGATTTATATGCCGAACTGGGACGCCACGGGGTTAAAGAGGAAGAGAGATGCAACGAACTTCTCGTTAAACTGAGCAAAAAATACGGAGTCAAGCCGGTTGTAACAAATGACGTCCATTATCTGAACAAAAAAGATTCTTTACTGCACAGCTGTTTCATAAGAAGCAGATTCAACCGCCTTTCATCTTTTACTTACGAAGGAAGCGGGTTCCACCTTAAGACAATTTCCGAAATGAATGAGCTGGGCTTTAAAAAACAGTATCTTGAAAACACCTTGGAAGTAGTTAATAAATGCAGCGTTGATGAAGACTGTTTTGAAAAAGGAGAAGACAGTCCGGAACTTGATCTTTCTAAACTTTTTGATTCCGGCTGCGCTGCATTTACTCCGGAAATATTAAAGGTAGGCCCCGAAAGAGCTGAATATATTTGCATGCGGCTCGATGCCGGAAAAGAGGAAGCCGAACGGCTTACGGGGCAGTGGAGAGAGGTTGCAGCAAACCTGTCACGGGTTGTTGTAAGTGTGAATCCTCCTCTTACGCAAATTACCCCTGTATTTAAATGGAAAAGTTTACGTGTCTGCCAATTTTCCGAGGAAGAACTAAGAAGACAGGGGGTTTTTATTGTGGATACGCAGAGATGTCGGGAAAAAGCCCTGCTCTAATAGCGCTTTTTGCAGTTCTGACAGCAGCAGGGGGTTTGATTTCAATCCCCGCAGGGCCTGCCCCTTTGACTCTTCAGAATCTTTTTACAATTCTTTCAGGTGCATTGCTTGGCCCCGTAGGCGGAGCTCTGAGTCAGGCGGCCTACATAGTCATGGGAATAGCGGGACTTCCAGTTTTTTCCGGCGGCGGCAGCGGTATGGCTCACCTGCTCGGACCAACCGGGGGTTACCTTATTGGGTTCATTGCTGCTGCTTATATAAGCGGTATTTTTTCGGGGAGAGGCAAGGTTCTTATCGGTTTCGCTGCCGGTGTGCTTACTATCTATGCAGTAGGTATTCCCTGGCTTAAATTATGGCTGGGTCTGGGTTGGACGGAAGCTATAATTGCAGGAGCTGCCATATTTATTCCAGGAGATATAATTAAAATAATAGCATCTCTTGGAATATACCGGGGAGTTTTGGCCTCAGGAGTAATGCATAAATGGCGATAGTATATATAGCTTTAATATCCGCTGCCGCGTTAGTTTCTCTGGTTGTAGCTATGACGGGTATGCCCGGAGGATTCATATTGTTTTTGGTTATACTTGTCATATCTATTATTGAAGGCTTTGATCCCTTGGGGTACGGCTGGATTTTAGTCTTTTTTTTCGTGGCGGCAGCAGCCGAGGTTTTTGAATATCTAAGCGGACTTATTGGAACCAGGCGCTTGGGAGGGTCCCGTTCAGCTATGAAAGGGGCCCTTATAGGAGGCATGACGGGGGCTCTTCTGCTGTCGGCTGTTATTCCGGTCTGGGGTTTTCTTGTCGGGGTATTCCCGGGAACGTTTATAGGCGCATTTATAGGTGAATATAATAAGGGAAAAGATTTTTATAGATCTTCAAAAGCGGGAATGGGGGCTCTTGCCGGCAGGGTTGTCGCCTCTTCGCTTAAGGTTTTCGTAATACTTTTTATGGCTTCAATGGCCGTGGCCAGGTATTCGGGATTGTTCTGATATAATGAAAAGATTTATAATACGAAGAATTCTTATGATGATTCCCGTATTGTTCGGGATAACGGTCATAACTTTTTTTATTATGCATCTTACACCCGGAAGCCCGGTGGACGGACTGATGATGTCGCCGGATGTAGATGCCGGCGCTATAATCCGGCTTAGGGATGCTTACGGCCTTGACAGGCCCCTGCATATCCAGTATTTTAGTTGGATTTCAAGGGTGGCCACTCTCAATTTCGGCTCGTCTTTCAGGGACGGTAGAAAAGTGACGATGAAGATAGCTGAAAGGCTTCCTGCAACAATACTTCTTAACGTTGTGTCTCTTTTTCTTATATTTTCCCTTGCTGTACCCATAGGAATAATATCTGCCGTTAAGCACAATAAGGCAATCGACAAGATACTTGCGGTATGCGTTTTTGCGGGGTATTCTGTCCCCTCTTTTGTTGTGGCGCTAATTTTAATGATGTATTTCGGGGTGGAACTGGGCTGGCTTCCCGTTTCGGGCATGGTCTCCATAAATTACGAGTTTCTTACCTTCTGGGGAAAAGTTTTCGATATCGCAAGCCATCTTATTCTTCCTGCCGTTTCAACCGCTATAGGAGGTCTTGCTTTTCTTTCCCGCTACTTGAGGTCTTCAATGCTGGAAGTTATAAAACAGGACTATATAAAGGCCGCCCGGGCCAGGGGAATCCCTGAAAAAAGCCTGGTTCTTTTTCACGCTTTGAGAAACGCCTTTATTCCAATGATTACAGTTTTCGGGCTTCTTCTGCCAGCGCTTATAGGGGGTTCTGTTGTATTCGAAACAATTTTTTCCTGGCCGGGAATGGGCCGCCTTGCATATGAGGCGATAATGGCCAGGGATTATCCGGTTGTAATGGGAGTAGGTGTAATAATGGCGGTTCTCACGCTTATAGGTAATTTTCTTGCGGATGTCGGCTATGCCGCGGCTGATCCCAGGATAAGGTACGAATAGTGGAAAAACTTCTGAAAAACAAAATGGTGCTTTCTGGTCTTCTGATAGTTTTCTTTTTTATATTAGTTTCTGTTTTTGCTCCTTATGTTTACAGGCATTCTCCCTTGGAGCAGAATATCTCCCACAGGCTTAGGGCTCCCTGTTCACGGTATATTATGGGTACGGATGATCTTGGAAGAGATGTGATGGCGCGCGTTATTGCGGGTTCAAGAATATCTCTTTCCGTCGGGTTTGTCTCTGTGGGAATTGCCCTTCTTATAGGTGTACCGCTTGGACTTATAGCTGGTTTTTACGGGAAAGGAGCCGACAGAGTCATAATGAGAATAGTGGATATAATGCTCTGTTTCCCGACTATATTCCTGATTCTTATGGTGATAGCCTTTCTGGGCCCCAGCATTTACAATGTAATGATGGTAATAGGCCTCACTTCCTGGCCCGGGTTGACCAGGTATGTACGGGCAGAGACCCTTTCTGTCAGGCGCAGGGAGTATATTCAGTCCGCTGAAATGATGGGTATAAAAAAACACAGAATTCTTTTTGTCCACATTCTTCCTAATACTATAGCTCCCGTAATCATATCTGCAGCCCTCGGGGTTGGATCGGCCATTCTTGCCGAATCAATTCTTTCTTTCCTGGGGCTGGGAGTACAGCCTCCCGCTCCTTCCTGGGGCAATATACTAACATTGGGCAAGGAGTATATATCACATAACACGTGGTGGCTCCTGGTTTTCCCGGGTACGGCTATACTTATGACTGTTGTAGCTTTTAACCTTATAGGCGAGGGACTAAGGGACGTGCTGGACCCCAGAAGGCGTAAAGAAAAATGAGCGAAAAACAATCTATGCCATCCGGCTGTATACTGGAAGGGGAAAAACTTAGCGCAGAGTATTTTTCTGCCGGGAAAAATATTCCCGTCCTGAAAGAAGTGGATATTTCATTAAAAGAAAGAGAATGTATCGGCATTGCCGGCGAATCCGGATGCGGAAAATCGACACTGGCTCTTTCTCTTTTAAGGCTGATAGATGAAGATGAAGGCCGGGTCTTCGGAGGAAACATATTTTTTCGCGAAAAAAAACATGAAGAAATAATAAATATTGCCGCCGTAGATAAACATCGTCTACTGAAAGTCAGGGGGAAAGAAATATCCCTCGTAACGCAGGACCCGTACACTTCCTTTAATCCCGTCATAAAACTTTACCGGCAGTTCCGGGAAGCATACAGTGTACATAACCCGGGTTTTGAAGAGAAAGATTTTTTCTTAAGAGTTTCATCTCTTCTTGAATCTGTCAACCTCTACCCGCCGGAAAAAATACTTCAATCCTATCCGCACCAGCTTTCCGGAGGGATGCTCCAGAGAGCTTCCCTGGCAATGGCTCTTTTAAACGAGCCCCGCATTCTTATTGCGGATGAACCGACAAGCAGCCTTGATGTAACAATACAGAAAAAAATAATGGAAACTCTTAAAAATCTGAGGAGTCTGTATAATTTAAGCATAATTTTCATATCACACGATCTCAACCTTATTTCAGAGATAGCGGACAGGGTCTATGTGCTTTATGCGGGAAAAGTTGTGGAGACCGCTCCCTCAGCTGAATTTTTCAAAGATCCGTATCATCCTTATTCTGCGGTGCTTTTAAAATCTCTTCCGAAGCTGGGCGCCCGGGGAAGGATAGCTTCAATACCCGGCCGGGCTCCCCAGCCCGGAGCAATCAAGAAGGGATGTGCTTTTGCTCCGAGGTGCTCTTATGCAGATGGGGAATGTTTTAGGAATGAACCGCCGCTTACTCGTTCAGGTGAAAGGGAGTGGGCGTGTTTGAAGGGAAAATGAATATTCTTGAAGGAAAAGATATAACCAAACTATTTATCCGGGAGGGTTTTCTCGGGAGCCGGTCCGGATGCGTTGAAGCTCTGAAGGGAGTTGACTTCAAGGTCGGCTCCGGAGAAATTTTGGGGATTGTAGGTGAGTCTGGAAGCGGGAAGTCCACCCTTGCAAGGATTATATGTTCTCTGGAGACTCCCACTTCCGGTTCTCTTATATGGGACGAAAAAGTTTTTAAAGGAGAAAAGAGAAAGGCCCACCCGGCCCAGATGGTTTTTCAGAATCCTTACGGTTCCCTTAATCCCAAACTCACTGTGGGATATATGCTCCGTGAAGCAGTGAGCGCTGGTTCATTAAAACCGATAAGGAATATAAAAGAAGATGAAATAAGGAAAGTACTTGAAAATGTAGGGCTTGAAGAAATAAGTCTTGTTTCATATCCCCACCAGTTTTCCGGAGGACAGAAACAGCGTCTGGGAATAGCCCGGGCTCTTGCTCTCAATCCCCGGCTGCTCGTATGTGATGAGCCGGTGTCGGCACTGGATATATCCGTACAGGCGCAGATTCTTGAACTTATACGCCTTATAAATTCGGAAAAAGGGATTCCTGTTGTTTTCATAGCTCATGACATCGAAGTTGTTTCTATGATAAGCAGTTCAATTCTTGTTATGAAGGACGGCAGAGTGGTTGAATATGGGGATGCCGCCAATATAATAAACAGTCCTTCGGCAGCCTATACCAGAAAACTGATAGAAGCGGTTCCGGTAAACCCCTACATGTAAAATGAATGAAAAAACTCTTCTGGAAGGAATAGAAAAAATAAATGACTTGAAAACCGGCCCCTGCTACCTCGTGGGGGGGTATATAAGAAACCTTCTTACGGGGAGAAGAAATGCCGATGCCGATATTGTGACAAACGATGAGACTCTTGCAGAAAAACTTGCTGTCGCGACAGGAGCGGATTATTTTACCCTTAAGGACGGTTTTTTCAGGAGGGTTCTTAAAGGAGGCGTAAGCTGGGATTTTACGCCTCTCGGTAAAGATATAAATGAAAATCTGCGTCGTCGCGATTTCCGTTGCGACGCTCTTGCTCTTGATATAAGATACGCCGGTGAAAAAGACCCGTCTTCTTTTATAATTGATCCTTTCTGGGGGCTTGATGACATAAGAACAAAAACGGTGTCTCCTGTAAGTGAAAGTGTTTTTAGGGATGATCCGGTGAGGGTGCTGAGAGCGTTTCGCATCGTATCGCAGGGTGGACTTTCAATGTCACGCTCGCTTAAAGAGCTTATAAAAAGGGATCGCCACCTGCTTGCTGATTCAAAAGGAGAAAGGCTCTGGGACGAAATTAAAAAAATAGCGCCTTCCGGTTCGGAAAATTCACTTCTTGAAATTTCCCGGTTCTACATTACAAAAGCTATACACAGCGGCGCAAGAGATCCCGAAGAGGTAAATGAAATAATGAAGAGAGCAAAGCTTTTTCGGGATGAAAAGCTGCATGCGGACCCGGTCTTTGCCGCATCCGCTTTATGGAGTTGTGCCGATATTCCCGGAAGGTTTAAATTCTCTTCGGAAGAAAAAAAACTGTTCAGGTCCTATACTGAAAAAAGCGCAGATATCTTTTCCTGCTGGCTTTATGCAGGAGGTTCTGCAGAGAGAATTTTCCGGGTAAGATACTCCCTTACCGGGTACTTTGAATATATGAGGGCTCTTGAAAAGCACGGACATAAAGTAAGGACATGCCTTAACGAGCCGCTTTTAAGCGGTGAAGAAATAATGGAAATAAAAAAGATTGAAACTTCCCCTAAGGTGGGCGCGCTTAAAAAAAGGCTTCTTAAAGAACAGTTTTTCGGGAAAATTAAAACAAAAGACCGGGCGCGTGAGTTTGTAAAAAAGATTTAAATGAGAAAGTCAGTTTTCATTTTTTTTAAAAGTCCGGCAACTCTGGGCTGGGTTTGCTTTGCAGCGGTGCTTGTTCTTTATATCTTTACCGCTTCAAGGACGGTTCCCCCGTACCGCGATAGCGGGGAGCTTATTACAGCCTCCGCTACTCTCTCAATAGCTCATTCTCCCGGGTACCCTGTATATATGATACTGGGTAAGGCTGCCGTTGAAACCGGCCGTCTTGCCGGTCTCAATCCGGCTTTCAGTATGAACCTTCTCTCCGCGCTTTGCGGGGCCCTTGCGGTGCTTTTTCTCTTCTTCTTTATATATGAATTAACCGAAAGCCGCGAGGGCGCCGTTTTCGGATCGCTCGCGGCAGGGCTTGCTTATATGAACTGGTATCTTTCGGTGGTAGCCGAAATGTATTCACTTAACCTTATGTTTATTACGGCGTTGCTGCTGCTGGCTGTTAAAAGAAAATATGCCGCTGCGGCTTTTACGGCAGGGCTTACTCTAGGTAACCATCTTACCGCGGTTTTTGCCATTATCCCTGTCGCATTCTGCGCCTGGGCCTCGGAGCGCAGAAAGATAGATATAGGCCGGCCGGCTGTTTTTTTTATGCTCGGACTTTCGGCCTACCTCTACCACCTTTTACGTTCTGCGTCCGGACCTTATATAAACTGGGGGGATCCTTCCAATCTTCAAAATCTCATAAGGGTAGTTACGCGCGCCGCCTACGGCCATACCCTTGATCTTGTTTCAAGAGAAGTGACCCTTGGCCAGGTTTTTCTTCCCCACCTGAAAAGGTTCTTTATTCATCTGTACAGGGATATGTCTGCTTTTATACTTGCAATGTCGGTTGGAGGTATTATAGTCGCACTGATAAAAAAGGGTAAAGTGAAAAATTATTCTGTAGCGCTTTTATTTATGTTTGCCCTGACCGGACCTTACTTTCTTTATATGGCAAGAATGCCCATAAACCCACATGCTTCGGCAATAGTGGAGGTGGGGTATATGATCCCGGAAATGGTACTGGCGGTTTTTGCGGGAATATTTATGGCTTTCCTTATTAAAAAAGTTTCCGGCAGGAAAGCTCACGCAGCTGCGCTCTATATCATCGTCTTATTTATGATTTTCAATCTTTGGCGTATAAACTTCAATAAAGCCTGCCACAGATCAAACTTTTTTGCCAGGGATTATGCGGTAAATATACTTGAGAGCCTGGAAGAAAACTCTTTTGTACTGATGAGGCGAGATCACCCCGTTTTCTCCCTCTGGTATATGAGGGATATGAAAAACGTAAGGCGGGATGTAAGGGTAATAGCCCTGGGGCTTGTATCGGCGCAGTGGTACCGGGATAAAATAAGGAAGGATTTTCCCAGCGCTTCCTTTCCCCGGCAGTATACGGGAGACACGCGGTATGTAACCGAGCTTATTGCACTTAATGAGGGCTCGTCCCGGGTCTATCTTACGGAAGCGGCCGCAGCGGAACTGGAGAGCGGATTTTACGACAGGTTCACTTTAAAGCCGTGGGGGCTTGTATACAGGATTTACAGGCGTGGCAGGGAAGATGAGTATGACCCGCGGCTGGCGCTGCATATTATGGAAGAAGAATATGTGTATAGCGGTGTTTTTGATCCCGATGCTCACTATGATTATTTCACAAAAGATTTCATAAGCCTTTATGCCGGAGCCTATGACCGCCTGGGAAGCGAGTTTTTCCAGGCCGGCAATACGGAAGAAGCAATAGAGCTTCATTACAGGGCTGTGGAAATGTACCCGCTTCTTTGGAGAGGGTGGTCGAACCTGGCTTATACCTTATTTCATCAGGGGCAGCTGAAAAAAGCCTCTGAATATTACAGCGAAGCGGCAGAGCGTGCTGTAGAGTATATGAATATGTATACCCGGCGTGATTTCTTTAAGCCCCAAGTAGCCGGCATCTTTAACAGCCTGGGGGCTGTATACGAAAGAAAACATAGAAAAACCCGCAACAGGGAACATTTTGACCGGGCGCTTGACAGTTACGGCAGGGCGCTTGAATTAAAACCGGATTTTTCACAGGCATATTATAATTTTGGGGTTTTATACTGGTCTCGCGGGGACTGGGAGAAAGTAGTAAAAAATTTCCGTACGGCCTTGAGATACGACCCCGGCAATGAGGAAATCCGGAGGTATCTTGATATTGCTGAAAGGAATTTGCAATAAATAAGTCAATTGTGCTAGTATCTCTTTATGTTTGTATATTTATCGCAGCTTAAATTTTTAGCCGGAGTATACCTCGGCTGGGGCATAGGGGCAAACGACAATGCCAATATTTTTGGGCCCGCAGTTGCGACAAATGCGATTAAATATAAAACAGCGGTTATATGCGCCGCAATATTTGTTCTTCTGGGATCTGTTGTAGAGGGACCGGCCCTTATGGGAGATGTTTCAGCCCTTGCCGGATCAGAATTTTCCGTTTCGGAAACCATAAGCCCTGTAAATCTTGCATTTACGGCTTCTCTCGCTGCAGCGATAACAATTACTTTTCTTACATACCTTACTGTTCCGGCTTCTACTTCCCAGGCCTCAATAGGCAGCATAATGGGTATAGGAATCGTTCTTTCGGGCCTTGCAGGGGCCGAATGGGGTGGGTTTTTAAGAATGTTCATAGTTTGGATTGTTAATCCTCTTCTTACCGGAATTGTTGCCTTTCTTCTTTTTAAAGTACTTGCAAAACCGGTCAACTATTTCATAAAATCCAGTATCTGGTATAACAGGGTTTTTGCGTTTCTGCTGGTGGCAAGCGGATCCTACGGCGCCTATGCGTTGGGCGCTTCGCATGCGGCGGTTGCAACGGCACCGTTTTACGGCAGCGGTTTTTTTGGTGACCCCGGAACTGCGCGCGCCGCGCTGCTTGCGGCTGTTGCCGGAGGAGTAGGGATGTCTCTGGGAGTTCTGACATACTCCCGCAGGGTTATGGAAACGGTAGGCAAAAAGATAACGGTTCTTGACCCGTTTTCGGCATTTATTGCCGTGGTCTCCGGTTCTCTTACGGTGCATTTCTGTAAGATGATAGGAGTTCCTGTTTCTACCTCCCAGGCTATCGTCGGAGGAGTTATGGGCGTGGGTCTGGTAAAGGGAGCAAAGACGGTTAATTTTAAGTCATTAAGGTTTATCTTTGCGGGCTGGGTAATGACTCCCATTGTTTCGGCGTTGCTTACAATCGGCATAATAAAGGTGTTTTTTTAATATGATTAAAAAGTTCCAAGACTATACTCCTCAGCTTCCGCCCTCGGCTTACGTGGCCGGGGAGGCTCTCCTCATCGGCAGGGTAAAGTTGGGGGAAAAATCTTCAATCTGGCCCGGCGCCGTTTTAAGGGGAGATGTCGAAGAGATAATTATCGGGGATAAAACAAATATTCAGGACGGTACGGTTATACATACCAATTACGATCTTCCGTCCCTGATAGGGAGCAGCGTTACCGTGGGACACAATGTAGTTCTTCACGGATGCAGAGTAGGGGAGTTCTGCCTTGTAGGAATGGGAGCGGTTCTTCTGGACGGGAGTTCAATTGGAGAGTACGGTATTGTAGGCGCCGGATCAGTTGTTCCAGAGGGAAAGAACCTGGAGGGCGGCTTTGTTTATATGGGTATTCCGGCGGTAAAGAAGAGAAGAATAACAGACCCCGAGAAAGAACTTATAAAAAAACGCGCAGATGAATATGTAATGCTTGCCGGGAGTTATAAATGAAGTATCTTAAGTCAGGTCTCTTTATTATGATTATTTTAGCTTCCGCAGCGGCTCCTGCGAAGCCCCGGCAGGGTTTTAATACCGCAAGGTCTCTGGCTCTGGGCGGCGCCGGTGTTGCCCTTGAAGACATATCTATGCCTATTTCCGTAAATCCAGGTTCAATATCAGGTTCTGATTACGGGAGAATGTCTTTTTTTTACGGCAACCTTTCCGGTGACAGTCATACGGGGGTTTTTGAATATACGTACCCTTTTCTTGTCAGGGCAGCTCTAGGTGCGGGTGTAAGAGGAACTTACTCTGATAAAGAAAACTACAGTTTAAATTATCTTGCCGGTATCGGGGCCGAAATGTTCGGGGGTTTGGGTTTGGGTGTTGCGGGAAGGGCGGTGATTGATTACACTGACGGTGAATATGCAGAGGGTTTTTTCGTTGATGCCGGAATTAACTGCTACCCTTTCAAGTGGTTTGGCTTTGGCATAACCGGTAGGAATATAGTGAAACCTTCAGAAGACGCTTTTTCTCATATAACGACAGATCTGAGGGCGGGAGTAAGCATTATAAATACCCCTCACCTGCGTGTCTTATCGGATTTTTATTTCAATGATATTGCAGAGGAATACGGCTCTTCGGATATGGTTAACTCGATAGGGGTTGAAATTTCGGTGCACGAGTCGCTTAAGATAAGGACCGGTGTTGAGGAGGATACATGGGGAATGGGGCTCAGCGTTGGCTCAAGGCGTTTGTTTTTTGATTACACCTATATTCCCGGTGACGAAAAACTACATTTTGCGGAAGCCGGGATAAGACTGGGGATGTCTCCTTCAAGAAAAGAAAGACATCTGGAAGAACAGTCAAAACGGATTGAGAGAGACGAGCTTTACCTTGAGGCAGTGCGTGAATTCGGAGCCGGCAGGGTGGCTTCGGCTGACAGAAAAGTCAGAGAGTATATTGAAAATTACGGCCGCGAAGAAAGAGTTATCAGACTGGAAAACGATATAAGAGACTGGCTTGAGAAAGTAAGGCAGGAAAAAATGGGCCGTGCCCGTGAACTTGAAAAAGAAATTCTTAAGGCATACTACCGGGAACAGATAGGCCGGGCTTTTATTCTTATGGACAACCTTAAACTTATAGCCCCGCATTATGAAGAAGCTCTATACCTTGAGCACCTTCTTAAAGCCAGGGTGTTGCTTGAGGACGGGAAATATGAACAGGCCGAGGACGAGCTGGTGCAGGCGTTGAAGATAAATCCGGATTCCCGGGATGTAAGAGATCTTCATCGCCGCCTGAGGGAGGTTTTAAGACTTGAAAGATAAAAAATGGAAAAAAGTTCGGATTGCAGCGTCAATTATAATGTTTTCAATGACGGTGCAGGTTTTCGGCGCAGACGAGATAATGGACAGGGGTATCCGACGTTATCTAAGGGGTGACTACCAGGCTGCTATTGAAGACTTTACCCGTGTTCTTGAACTGGAAGAAAATGAAAGAGCAAGCCGGCTTCTTGTAAACTCTCTTACAGAAGAGGGGAAAAACTCTATGGGACGCGGTGACCATGAGAGAGCCCTGGTACTCTTTCGCAGTGCAAATGAAATAGAGCCTTCAAGAGAAATATCAGATTTAATAACTGAAGCAGAAGAAGCAGCCGGATTGGCTGAGCCTACACCGGCTCCGTCTACGCCTTCACCTGAACCATCACCCAGAATTGCGGAGCTGGAGTCACAGTTAAGAAGAGAACGGCAGGCTGCTGCAACCCTGAGAAACAGGCTCAACACTATGGAAGCACAGCGAAATGAACTTAATCGCCAGCTGGAGAGAACTTCCGAAGAACTATCCGAAGCTTCCGGAAAAATAAGCAGGCTTGAAGACGAAACAAGGGGAGACAGGCGAAGCCTTTTTCTTATAGCCCTCGCCGGCGGGGGAGGCGCGCTTATTGTGGGTCTTATCCTTATAATCCTTCTTAAAAAAGTGTATTCTACGGCTTCAAGTGGAACTTACCAGATAGAAGAACTTGAAGAAAAAATAAGCGAGCGTTTAAAGGAAGCGGAAAAAGAATCGGAACAGCTAGAAGAAAAGGTCGCAAGAAGTATAAACCAAATGATAGACGGGCAGAAGAATATGGTTAAGCAGATATCCTTATCTTCGGGAGGCAAAACGCAGCAGGATATAGAAGAGATAAAAGATAGCCTTCACCAGCAGTTTGAAAGCCAGCAGCAGCGTTTGCTTGACCTGCTCCAGCAGCAGAGTACAGCTCTTTCTAAAGAAAAAACCGAGAAAGTTGAGCTCCCTTCCGGTAGGGTGATAACCGATGTCAATCCTCACGTAAGGGCCCGCGCCGACAGTGTGGAGCTTATACCTAAAACAGTTTCAGATCCGCAGGTAGCCGAAAAAATGCTCCGTCCTTATCTTACCGATCCAAATAACAGGGTCAGGGCGAATGCCGCCCGGGAAATACACAGGTATAACCCCGGGATAGCCATAGATACCCTTGAGAAGATGGTCGGAAGCGGAGATAAATGGATGAGGCTTTCAGCTGCATGGGCAATAGGAGAGGTAGGGGCGCCTGAATCTGTCCATATATTGCGGAAACTTCTTGATGATGTTGATGAAAAAGTCAGGGACAGGGCTGTGAAGGCATTTGAATCAATGGCCCAGGTTAAGAGCGATGTCGGCGACGAAATACGCAGAATGATAAAAAGACAGGAAAAAGAGGGAACACCCCCGGAGGAATGAAAACAGCCGATCTGCATATACACACTACTTTTTCTGATGGGACCTATACGCCGGAGGAAGTGGTTAAAGAAGCCTCCCGCCAGGGCCTTTCCGCTATAGCAATTACCGACCATGACATAACTGACGGAATTCTGCCTGCGCTGAAGTACGCTGCAAAGATAGGAATAGAGATTATTCCCGGCGTAGAACTTTCGTGTGAGTATAACTCAAAAGAAATACATGTTATGGGGTATTACATCAACTGGGAAAACAAATGGCTGCAGCATAAGCTGGAAGTTTTTCAAAAAGCAAGGGAAAGAAGGGCCTACCATATTTTAAACAAGCTCCGTGACATAAGGGTTGACATTGACGAACAAATGCTTTTTTCAATGACAAGCATGGGATCAATCAGTAGGATGCATTTTGCAAGATGCCTGGTGCAGTCCGGGTATGCGAAAAACCATAAGGAAGCTTTTGACAGGTTTTTGGGTGACGGATGCCCTGCTTTTGTAAGAAAACTGAGAATAACTCCTGAAGAGGCCCTGAGTATGATTCATCGCGTGGGCGGTGTATCCGTGATTGCTCATCCCGTTTTCGGAGGAGGGCACAAGAATTTCCTTAAAAAACTAAAAAATATGGGTCTTACGGGAATAGAAGCCCTCTATCCTCATCACAGTCCCGCCCAGACAAAAAAATATTTAAAGTTTGCGCGGGAACTCGACCTTACCGTAACGGGAGGTACCGATTCCCACGGCGGCAGTGAAAGCGAGAGTCCTATAGGAAGTTTGAAGGTTGACATAGAGGCGGTAGAGAGCCTTAAGAAAGCCAGAAAGATACAGGAGGAGAAGAATAAGGTGATTCTGGAACATTGCCCGGGTAAAGATGAAAGTTAAAGACTGTCTATCCAGGGCTGTAATTACCGTGGAGAGGGGCATGCCGCTGAGAAGGATAATAGAAACTTTTAAAAAGCATGTTTTCCATATACTGCCGGTTGTAGATTCAGAGGGCCGCATAGCGGGAGTCATAACGCTTAATGAGATAACTTCTGTTTTTCAGCCTGAGCCTGCACACATAGGAGAAATTTTAAAAACAGTGCCTTTACTTGATACCCTGCCGGAAACAGATATAAATATGGAATACCTTACGCCCGCGATGGGTGTCCTGGTAGTAGCCGACGAAATTATGACATCAAACTATTTTACAATATCTGAAAACGACAGCATATCAAGAGCCTACTCTGTTATGAAGTCTAACGGAACAAAAGTTTTAATGGTTCTCGACGTGAAAGGCAAATTCAGGGGAATTATAGGCATGTTTGATATAGTATACTCGATGTTCCGGGAGAAAGGCGTTGTGGAATGAAATACGAGATTGTTCTGTCTTTAGGCCTTATTTTCCTTATATCCCTTGTTATAAGCGGAATTCTAAGAAGATTTAAAGTACCATCCATTACTTCATATATAATACTGGGAATAATGCTGGGCCCGCTGGGTTTAAATATCATAGACCGGAGCCTGCTCTCAAACGCGGATATTATATCAACGGTTGTTTTAAGCATAATTGCCTTTATACTCGGACAGAATTTTTCTAAAGAAAATTTTTCAAAGATGGGCAGGGATCTGATATATGTCTCGTTTTTTGAAAGTCTTGGGGCTGTTGTTCTGGTGACTGCGGGTGTTTATATTCTTACAAGGGACATTTTCTTTTCACTTGCCCTTGCTTCAATTTCGGCTGCCACTTCTCCGACTTCGGTTATAATGACTGTCCGTGAGCTCAATGCAAAGGGGAAGTTTGCAGAGATGTTGATGGGTACCGTAGCCCTGGACGATTTATGGAGCCTTATTATTTTTGCCCTTATTCTTGCGTTGATAAGAAACGCTGCTTATCCCATAAGAATTATAGCATCATTAGGGGCAGGTTCTATAGAGATAGCAGGGTCTTTAATCCTGGGTGTTGTAATGGGGTGGGGCCTGTCAGTTGTATCCAAAATGATTAAAAGCACTGCGGAGCTTTTAATACTTACTCTCGGATTTATATTTTTTAATGCCGGTGTTGCGCTTGTTCTAAACCTCTCGGCTATCTTGTCATCCCTTGCAATGTCTGCAGCTGTTATCAATATCTCACCGGAAAGTTTCAAGTTTTTCAATTCTGTAAGAACCGTAGACTCGCCGCTTTACCTTCTTTTCTTTGTCCTTGCAGGCGCAAAACTTGAACTGACAATGATTTCTACACTTGGTCTGGTAGGAGCGGTTTACATCATATCCAGGATGGCGGGAAAAATAGCCGGGGTTTATGCCGGGGGGCTCTTTGTCCGTGTGCCTTCGAATATAAAGGCTAATCTGGGTATAGCCCTTGCCCCTCAGGCAGGGGTCAATATGGGGCTTGCAATAGTTATGGCTTCTGCTTGCCCGGATGAAGCGACAGGAAGGGTAATACTGTCTATAATAGTTGGTACAACAATAATTTTTGAACTCTTCGGGCCGCTCCTGACCCGCCATGCTCTTATCCGAAGCATGGCTTCGGAGCATATTTGACAATAAAGGTTTTTCTTTAGTATAATACTAGTAAATAACAGGCCGGCAGGGGAAGTTCCGTAAAGACGGACGCTGCCCCGCAACGGTAAATCAGCCCGAATACCTGCCGGTATAAGGCCTTCGAGGGAAGGGTGGGTGTATAATAAATAAGCCCGTAAACCCGCGACAGGTCTGTATTCGCGGGTTTTTTTATGAACAAAACTCTTATTCTTTCAGTACTTCTGTTTTTTTCGGCTTCATCGTGCAGCCCCGTACCGGATAACCCCTCCGGATTCGTATCCCTGTCTCCTTCGGCAACCGAAATAATTTACGAGCTTGGCGCAGAGAAAAACCTTAAGGCCGTTTCCGATTACTGCGATTGGCCCCCCGGAGCAGAAAGCAGGCAGTCCGCCGGCGGACTTATAAATCCTTCACTTGAAATGATAGTTTATATTAACCCTGAAATAATTTTTACGCTTTCCGAAATGCCTCCGCAGATAACTGAAAGCCTTGCCCGCAGCGGGCTAACGGTTGTTTCTACTGGTTCGGGGGGGCTGGAAGGTATTTTTTCCGATATACGCGAAATTTCACGCATCTGCGGAAAAGAAAGCAGGGGGGAAGAGGTCATATCCCGTATACGGTCTGAAATCCGGCATATTTCCGGAATGCTTGAAGGATCTGCCGCAAAAAAGGTTTACCTGGAAATATCGGCAGACCCGGTAATGAGTCCCGCAGGGCGTTCTTATATAAATGAAATGATATCGTTGGCGGGAGGAGAGAATGTGGCGTCTGAAGAAAAAAGGGATTACCTTCTTACATCCCTTGAATATATAGTAGAAAAACAGCCTGAAGTAATACTTATACTCTCCGAGTCCGGGCCCTCCAGGATAGAATACCTCCGTAGTATTCTAAAAGACAGCGTTCCGGCTTCAAGGGAGGGGAATATACATTATATAGAAAACAAGGATCCTGTACTGAGGCCCGGGCCCAGGGTAGCGGAAGGAATAAAACAGCTTGCCCTTCATATCCATCCGGGCAGATTCAATGAAAAGTAAAACCCCCGCTTTAGTGTTTCTGGTTTTTACCGCCGGAGCTATTTTTTTGTCTCTCAATACGGGCGCTTCGGGTTGGGGAATGGCGGACCGGTTTATACTGTTTAACATAAGGGTTCCCAGGATACTTGCGGCCATAACAGTAGGGGCGGGACTGGGGATATCCGGCGCTGTTTTCCAGTCTATTCTCAGAAACCCTCTTGCTGCGCCGTATGTTACGGGAACTTCCGCAGGAGCGGCTCTCGGGGCGGCAGGGGCCTCTCTGGTCGGCATAGGTTTTCTTTCTCCGGCAGCCGGTTTTGTTTCGGGTCTTGCCGTGAGCGCGGCTGTATATTCAATAGCCTCTTCATCCCGAAGGAACGCTCCGGAAGCGCTTCTTCTTGCCGGGGTAATAATGAGCGCCCTGGTTTCATCTGTAACATTTGTGATAATGGTTCTTAACAGGGACACAATATATAGAGTGCTTTTTTTTCTTACCGGAAGCC
>PWOI01000062.1 GCA_003557485.1 Elusimicrobiota bacterium
AGCCCGTCGCGGTATCGTCTCTCGGCCATATTGAAAGCTTCTTCGGCCTGACGCACGTTTTTCTCAAGGGCAGCTATTGTCTCTTCTTCTTTTATAAGGGTGTAATATGCTTCTTCCACCTCAAGAAGAACAGCCTGGCGCGAATGTTCAAAGCTGTAATTCAGCTGCGCCAGACGCGAACGGGCCCGGGCTGTTTCAGAGTATGTTGAAAAACCGCGAAATATAGGAAGAGATACATTAACCATAAAGTTCCAGCTCTCGCCCCAGGAATCCCTGAACCCGTCTGGATGATCAAACCTGCGGTTATAGGCTGCTGTCACCTGGGGAAAAGCGGCGCTTCGGGCAATTGTTATTCCTCTGCCGGCAGCATCTTCACGGAGTTCAAAAATAATTAACTCCGGCCTCTCTTCAAGGGCTTTTTTGATATAATCTTCAAGAAGCCTGCTCTTATATTCTGCCTTAAGGTCTCCTTCAGGAACTACCAGGCAGTCATCCCTTCCCATAAGCAGAGCCAGAGAAGACCTGGCCATGCGGAGATTATTCTTTGACTCTATAATACGGGGTTTTATATTTGAAAGCTGCACTTCCGAGCGGAGAAGGTCAAGCCTTGAAGCAAGGCCGTTTTCGTAAAGCCTCCTTGTCTGCTGCAGATATTTCTCCAGGCGCTTCTCAGACTCACGGTTTAGATCAACCATTTTTTCCGCAAGCAGGGCGCCGTAAAACGCCTGTGTTATTTCAAACTCAAGCCTGTTAAGCTGCATGCGGTAGTTTTCCTCCTGTATTTTTACCTCGGCCGAAGCGCTCCTGTATATAGCCGTATTCCTAAATCCGGTAAAAACAGGAAGCTGCACGCTTGCAGTTATGTCATAACGGTCCGCAGAAGTGTATGTGTCCGGAACAGGCACCATCGGCACAGGTTCTTCATCGAGTCTAGTATATGTTCCCCCGAGCGTAAGGGAAGGAAGAAAATTGCCGGCAGCCTCCAGCAACCCTTTTCTTGCTTCATTTATTTTTTCCTTTGCGGCAAGCAGGTCCCTGTTATTATCTTTTGCCGCTGCTATACATTCCTCAAGTGTCATACTTACCTGCGGCTTTTCGTATGAATAAAGCCGCGCGGCAGAAAGCAAGGGAAAGAGAATGATAATATTTACTATGATTTTCCGGTTCATTGAAGGGGTTCTCCGTATTTAATAATAAGCCTGTAAAGTTCTCCGAAAGACCTGATAAATTCTTCGCGGTCTTCAGAACTGAATTTCTCCAAAAACCGGGAGAGCCTGTCTTTATGTAAACTTTTAATTTTATCGCATATGTCTTTGCCTTTTTGTGTAAGAAAGATGTTGACCACTCTCCTGTCGTTATCAGATCTTTTTCGCTCTACAAACTCTTTGCTTTCCAGCTGGTCGGTAAAATGAGTCATCATGGCAGATGAGATATCCAGGCTATTTACAAGGTCCTTCATACTTGGCGACCCCAGCCTCACTATTTCCCGGAGTATAAGAATATGAGCCAGGCTCAAGTCATACTTGAGGATATCTTCCGTAACTTTAAAAGCAAGAGCTTTTCTCATCCGCGGAACAGCCACAAAGGCTTCATCCAGAAACTGTTTTGTTTTATATGTTTTCATAATTAAAAATTTTAATTATTAAAATATATTTGTCAAGTTGACGGGAAACAAAAAGCTATTTAAGGTGAAATGTTTATTTGATAGAAAGAATCAATAAAAGCCACCAAGGAAATCAGCTATGATATCTCTCCTGGTTATTATTCCAACAACTTTGCTGCCATCAAGTACAGGAAGGCGCCTGTAGGGAAACTTAGTAAATGTTTTTGTTATTTCTTCCAGAGGATCCGAAACTTTAACTGATACAACTTTTTTATTCATTATTTCACCAGCTCTGAGAGAAGAAAAATTATCTTTTGCCGTAGCTTCAATTATATTTACTTCGGAAACAATTCCTTTAATATTATTATTTCTATCAACCACCGGAACACTGGAGGCTTTTTTTTCTACCATTACCCTTCCTATACGGGCAACAGGGGTAATTTCATCAACAGTCACCATGTTTTCCTTTTTCATGATATCTCTGGCTGTAACCATTTCTCTTTCCTCCCGGGTACTGATAACCCTGTACTTGAAAGGCAGAAGATCATACTGCTTTCCAAAAATTTCAATAATCCTTTTATTTTTCCTGCTGTTTTTATTTTTAGCCGGAACAACCCGGACACGCACATTCCTGCCGAAAATTTCAATTTCATACCTGTCGGACTGATAAAAAAAGTTAAAAGCCAGCCTTGAAAAATTTCCAGGAAGGCGCGGTGATATTTTCAATATCCCGTTCCCGACACGCACACCTGCAAAACCGTTTACAAGAGCCTGCCAGACACCTCCCAGGTTAGCGGCATGAATACCGTCGGATGTATTTCCGGCAATATCCATTATATCAAGGTTTGCGGCAATCCAGAAAAACTTAAAGGCCCTGAACATATCGCCCATTTCTGCCGCTGCAAGAGAGTGGGCGGAGAATGAAAGAGAGGACTTATGCAGGGTTCTTTTCATATAAAAATCATAATTTATCTTTTTTTCTTCTTTTGAAAAACCGTCAGGAAAAAGGCAGAAAAGCAGAACTACGTCAGCCTGTTTTAAAAACCTTGTTTTTTCCAGCCCTTCAAGCTCGGTATATTTCGGTGCTTCCGGAAGAAAGTATTTGTCATAAGATTTAATTCTGACATCTTTCTTTCTAAGGTAGCTTTTGAACTGGGTTATTATCCCGTATTTCTTTGATCGGGGAAACACAATCAACGATGCTATGCTTCTCCATTTTACGACTTCTTTATCCTTTAATTTTATGCGACGCTTAATACTCTGAAAACCCGGAAGGCCCTTAAGTTCCTCATATAGAGAAGCCGCCCTTTCCAAGTTCCAGGAAGCCATATAATTGGTAAAAGCATTGTCGTCAACATCAACGTGGAATTCGTCCGGGCCTATAACACTGTCTATATGGTAAAACCCCTCTTTTTTCTTTACCCTGCTTGTCCAGAACCTGGCTGTTTCAAATATTATTTCCGCACCGCATTTAAGCATAAACTCACTGTCTCCGGTCAAGCGGCAGTACTCGCTTATACCGTAAGCCACATCAGCTGTTATGTGATGCTCAAAATCCTGGGTAAATACCTGGCCAATCGACCCGTCCAGGCCTTTAGCGTAGCGCGGGGTCTGTTCCTGGCCGTCCGGTGTTGATTCCCAGGGATACATAGCCCCTTTGTACCCTTTTGAAGCGGCTATGCCCCTTGCAGCGTTGAGAGTATTATACCTGAGCATAAGAAGCTGTTTTGCCAGTCCGGGAAAAACGTGGATAAAAAATGGAAGAAGATATATTTCAGTATCCCAGAATACATGTCCTTTATACCCTTCGCCGCTAAGCGTTTTTGCTCCGATACTGAAACGGCCGTACTCTTCACCCGCAGATATTATTAAGTGATACATACAGAACCTGACAGCGAGCTGGGATTCTTCATCTCCTTCTATTACAACGTCAGCATCCTCCCATTTCTGGAGCATCGCTTTTTCGTGGGCTTTAAAGAGTTTTTCAAAACCCTCTTCTACTGCAGAATTGAGGTCTCTCATTGTTTCCCTTTTCAAGGATCTGCTGTCATAATCAAGTGACGTTTTTATACAGAATATTTTTGTGAAGGTTATTTTCTGATTTGTTTTTAATTCAAAATCATGAATCCGCCCGTTAAGAAACTCACTGTTTCTACCGGATTCAACTTCAAGGCTATCCGCTACCGATATTACATGGCGATAGGAATTTGTGCGGAAGGCAATATAGTCAGAAGCTTCTTCTTTGTCAGCTTTTATGGTGTTAAAGTGCCTCTTCTTTGACATCATAAGGCCGCCGGAGTTGTAGACCGAATCATCTATACTGTCAACAGCCGTAAGTGAAGCGCTTCCTTTTACAAGTTTCAATGAAATTTTCATTGCCCCTATATGCGGGTTATCCATACTGAAAAATCTTAACGAACGGTAAACAAAAACCCTGCCTTTTGCGTCTTTAAATCTGGTTTCCCTTACTATTGCTGCCTTTTTCATATCAAGAATTCTTCGGTGAGAAAGTATTTTCATTGCAAAGATATCAAACTTTTCACCGTCTACTGCTAAAATAAAATTTATTGGATTGGGAAGGTTTACCAGTTCGTCAACCTGCGCACCTGATTTATCAAATATGCCCGGGATGAAAGTGCCGGGCTGGCAGCCGGAAGGATTTTCTTCATATATACCCCTGGAACCGACAAAGCCGTTCCCCAGGGCAAATTTACTCTCTGCGAAATTTTGTTTTTTTATGTCAGGCCCGGTTTCTTCCAACCGGAAAGTAGTATCTGAAGATATATATTTTTTAATAAAATCGCTTTTCATTTTTTATATAATTCTGGACTGAACTTCTCTCATGACTATTCCTCCGGTATGGTAATGATTATATTTTATTTTCCGAAAAATACCAGTTGACATATGCACAACCTTGGTTTAAAATCACATGTGTAGAGATAACTTTAAAGGAGAAAAAAAATGACCGAGGGAGCAATTTTTGACCTTGACGGCATAGTTGTTGATACTGTGCCTATTCATTTCGCAGCCTGGAAAAAAATGTTTTCCGAATACGGAAAAAATTTTACTTTTGAAGATTATAAAGAAAAAGTCGACGGGATACCCCGTATTGACGGGGCCGCTGCTGTGCTTACGGAACTTAAAGAAAAAGAACTTCAAGAGGCTGCAAACCTAAAACAGAAATATTTCCGCAGTGAACTTGACAGTGCTAAAATACCGGTCTACGATTCCACCGTAAAACTCATAAGAGATTTAAAAAATAGAGGCCTTCCCGTAGGTGTTATTTCTTCAAGTAAGAACTGTACGCATATACTAAAAAATATCGGCATTTATGATTTACTTGACACAGTAGTAGACGGGAGCAGAGGGCTTAAAGGAAAACCTGATCCGGAAATTTTCCTGGTAGCCGCAAAAGAACTGGGTGTTTCACCGGAAAAATGTGTGGTTTTTGAGGATGCGGCCCTTGGTGTTGAATCTGCAAAAAAGGCTGGAATGTATGTTGTTGGAGTAGACCGATATTCAAACCCTTCCCGGCTCAGTTCTTCCGATAAAATTATAAACGATGCGGAAGAATTAACTGCTTCTGAAGTTGCAGGACTTATTTAATAATTAAGATCCCGCATCTCCGGGTTGCTGACTTGAATGGTTTTCCTCAAGCTGCCGGTAAATATAAGCTGTAGCAAGCAGGGTCGCCGGAACGGTAACAAGCAGTCCTATCCCTAACATAAAAAGTCCGAGCAAATTAAGCCCTACAAAAACAAGACCCATAAGCAGAATCTTCCATTTAAACCCTTTTGTAATTCTGTCGCTCATTTCAATGGACTCTATTATTCCGGCATTTCTGTCAACAATAAAATAATCATAGAAAAAGAATTTTATCATCCAGATAACCCCCGGAACTATAAGAAGAACAAACCCGGCCATTACAATAGCTGAATACAAAAAGGTAGCGGCAATATATTTTAAAAGAAGGTGAGACTGGCTGAAAAGAACCCCTAAAGACGGATTGTCATTGTCGCAGAAAAGTATCGTTGCCTTAATTACACCAAGAGTTAATATGAAATATAATATGTAATACCCTAAATAAACCACTAAGCGTAATACATTACCGGTTACAAGTCTTTCTATTACAAATGCATCGAAAAGGGTAAAAGCAGCCAGTATGACTACCATTGGAAGAAAGAAACCGAGGTTTTTAAAAAGAGTCCGAAACCCGAAAACTAAGGCTTTTTTTATTGAAAAAACTCCTTCCTGTACAATATCCTCTTCCGAAAAAGATTTTTCTTCCTCATGCGGAGGATGTTCTTGAGAATCTTCTTTATCCTCATACCGAGTAGACTCCTCTAAATCAGGAGATTTTTGAGTATCAGGGGTTTTGTATAAATGGCCGAATTCTTCTGTCTGGCTTATAACCTTCCAGGCATCTGCTTCTGATGCCCTTATAAGAATATCAGCGGGAACATCTCCCTGTTCAATCCATTCTATGAGAACCTTTTCTTCAACCTTTTTTTCAGTATCACCTTTTTTAATATTCCACTGCTGAGCCATAATGCCTCCTCAAATTTCGTGCTATAAAAATAACATACCAATATTATTATAGAAAACCCATCCTCTTAGTCAAGTAAAAACGCTGAAGAGTATGAAAGATCGTACATTTCTCCTTGCTTCTATAATTGAAGCTGCAGAATCCAATCTTTTATCAAGGCGAAGAAAACAGAAAACCCGGCCTCATCTGAAGAGAAACTGTAAGGGAACCGTAGTTCCCCCAGTTATCTATATCTCTACTCTTCACTTTTGCTCCTCCTCCAAGCAGCCTGCCGCTGAAGACAAGATCGCAGACCCTGGAAACCGGGAGTCCCAGAGAAAGCCTTAAATCATAAATTGCTCCGCGAACCGAATCCCCTAAAAGCCCGAAAGTGGAAAACGCATCGGCTTCAGCCATCATCCAGATAGCAGCCGGCTGATAGCGGACTCTTCCCTTAAAAGCAAAAACTGTTCCTATGTCGTTTTCAGAATCGTATTTATTTCCGCCCTCTTCCTTAAAAGAAACCTCTGCGTTCCTTATCTGGATTGAACCGCCAAGGTCAGCATCCAGTCCGGGTTTTGAAACTGCCCGGTAAAGATAACTGACCCGGTATCCGTCAAAAAGGTACCGGTGTTCCACAAGATCACCCTTATTAAAGGTCGTATCCCTGAATGTTATATCCCTGTCCAGCTTTACGGAGGTGGTAATATCAAACGGGGCATATAGAAATATAATCCGGTGCCGTCCTGAAAAACCTAACTCAAGAGATGTGCGCCGGCTTAATATCAGATTTCTTTGCTGGCCTACATCTTTGGCTTTGTATTTTGTTCCATTTTCGCCGTAAAGGCCGTCATTCTGAAAAATATAGAGGGGCCCCGCCTCGTACTCAATTATCACATCATCCAAAAAAAAGCCTTCCGCGTATGCATCACCCGCGAAAACCAATATCCATAGCATGCAGAAAGCGGTTATAAACTTAAAATATTTCATAAATCCTCCTGTAAAAACTATTGTTTAGGCTCAGGTTTGCCTCAATTATAAGTTTTATGTAAAGCTCATGTCAAATAATGAAGGCTCTGATAATTTGACAGCCAATATTTTTTATTGTATCATTGCAGGGAAAAAAGGAAAATAAAGGAGCTAAATAAAATGACTAAACTTCCCACTGGGAGACATACACAAACTATGAAAGCGGCGCGACAGAATAAAAAACGTTATGACATGAACAAGTCCTGCCGCTCAGCGGCGAAAACTGCCGTAAGAAAAGCCAGGGAAATGGCTGCCACGGATGTCAAGGCTGCCGGTGAACTTTGCCGCGAAGCAGAAAAAAAACTTGATACGGCTGTAACAAAAGGGGCTATGCATAAAAATAAGGCATCCCGTCTTAAAAGCCGCCTTAGAAAAGCCGTCAGCCGTTCAAAAGTCCGATAGTAAATTTTTCCAAAAGAAATCCGGCATCTGTTGAAGAGGTCTTTAGCTTTATATCAATTTCCTTAAGGTTGTCGTAGCTCTCCAAAAGATCTGAAAGGGAGAATTGTTCAATCCGGGAAGATAAGCCCTTATAGCGGAATGCCGGTTTAAGTTTAAGCTTTTTAATTATCTCCTTCTCCACAACTCCCTTATCCTTTAAAATCCTGGAGTTTATCATCTGCTGCATTTTCCATTTAATCATAGCAATTATTCTTACGGGCTCATTGCCGAAATTTATTAGATTTTTAAGGATTTTCAGCGCCTTCTTTACATCGTTTTCCATAAGGGCATCAAGGTATCCGAAAATATCATCTTTCCTGTATGTCGCGGCTACGTTTTGCACTTCTTCAATTCCTATTCTTCCGGAATACGGATAAGCAAGTCTTAGTTTTTCCAGTTCCGATATAACGGCGCGCAGGTTAGTTCCGCATATGAAAGCCAGAAGAGAAGCGGCTTCGTATGAAACAGTCAAACCCATATTTCTGGCCCTGCCAGATATCCATACAGGCATTTTATCATCATAAGGAGGCCTGAAATTTCTTCCGGGAAGTCCGGTGATATCTTCCAGCTTATCTTTGTCTGTTATTAATATAAGGGTTGCAGGATATTCGCTTTTCGAACTGTAATCTGATATGAACTCTTTTATCTCTTTAACTTTTCCGGAGAAAATACTCTCTGCCTGCCTGACCGAAACTATTTTATGTTTGTTAAAAAGGCTACCTGAAAGAACCTCGTTCTGAATGTCGCCAAAACTCGCTTCGGAAGCATGGAGTGTAATGCGCTCGCTGGAGCCGAACTCATTCTTTAACTGTTCCGCAAGTTTCTCTTCATACTCTTTTTTAGTTAAGTCATCAGCTCCGGTAAGAAGGTAAACCGGA
>PWOI01000052.1 GCA_003557485.1 Elusimicrobiota bacterium
AAAGAAATCCCGGTAGTACCCAAGCCCCCGTCAAATATTTCATTCAGGGGAGTATAATCGTCTTCGGCATAACTGAGCCACAGCAGCCGGATTCCGGCTCCGACCGAAATCCCGTCTCCAACTTCATATCCGCCGCGCATAATTGCTTCTCCCTCGCTGTACAGGTCGGTAGCCGTAAAACTCATTATTCCCATACCTATACCGAAACGGTCCGTAATGCCGTAAACTCCGGCGGCGTTGCCGGACATAAGGTTAACCGAACTGTCAAGCCCTGTAAACCTGTTGCCGTAAACAGCGTAAACTTCATCGGAATATATCCCCGCCAGGCCCGCAGGGTTAAAATAAACCGCGCTTACATCGTTGCCCAGCGCAGTCATCACGCCGGCCATTCCTCCCGCGCGGGGCATAGAGTCGCGGGTAAGGAACATAGCCTCCGCGGGCCCCGCTGCCGTAAGCAGCAGAACAGCCGTTATAATAATAAATACTTTTATCCTTCTCATCTTGCCACCGCAAAAACCCCGGTCTCTACATCACCGCCTGCTTCAAGCTGGTATATATATGGGCCGCTCTCAACATATTTATCATTCCGGTCCCGGCCGTCCCAGACTATCACGCTTTCGCCGTGACCCGGACGGAGCTGCCTTATCTCCCTGCCGCGCATATCATATATTGTCGCGGTAACGTCCTTGTTATCCGGATTATCAAAATAGAGACGGAACCTGTTGACTGTCTCTTCCCTGCTGTCCGGGGAAAATATCCTCGGAGCGATCTTTGTTACGCCGAAAGACAGGGACGGGTATATGTACTTAACGCCGTATCTGCCGAAATTTCTCACTCTTGCCCCCACGCCCGACGTGCCTTCGTCCTCGCCTACCTTTACCCACTCAACGCCGTTAAACCAGTACAGGGCCGTATTCTTTTCATCCCGGTCCAGGGCAGAAGAGGAAGGCGCGTCATCCAGGCTTACATTCAGCAGAAAACCTATGCCCCTGCGGTCAAGGGATACATTTACCACACGGCCCTGCTCATCAACAGCGTCAACGGTAAATTCCATAATAAAGTCATCCGTAGATTTAATTTCTGTCACTACTCCCAGGTTTTTCGCGACTTCGTTTGTATCCTTGTAAAGAACGCCGGCTATTTCCTTCTCCATGCTAAGGCTGACTACTCTTCCGTCGCGCTGCCGCAGAAAAGAAACCTCTCCTAACACATCTAATATCATACCGAGAGCAGACTCCTGGTTATTTTTATCCAGGGTCTTGACAGTATAATACTTATAACTGCTGTCATAGCTCCCCGTCCAGGAGGTAGAACCTGCCGACGCCTGTCCCGCCTGAATCCATTCACCCCTTCGGGATGCCGCCTTATATATATTGTACCCCTGAACTTTTCCGTCAATTGAGGAACCGTCAGTATATCTTGTAACCTTGGCCCACCTGACAGTTATATTCCCTCCCGAAACAGAAGACTGCACGCCGTGCGGGTACCTGGGACGGGCCTGCACGTCAAGGGTTACTTCCCCGCCCGGCCCTTCCGTACCGTCGCTGCTAAGAGCCCTGACCTGATATGTATAAGAGGGAACCGAAGCATCAATATCCGTATCTACAAATGATCTTTTATCGGCACCCAAAGTCTTATAAAGAACTCCGTTGCGGTAAATCCTGTAGCCGCTTATTACCGGCGAAAGCGACCTGTCTTTATACTCGGCAAGAGAATACGGGCCCTCTCCCCCGGAATTAACGGCAGTAACCCTGTAACGGTAAAGAGGGGAAGGATCCGGAGCATCCACACTGCTCCAGCTGATTACAAACCTTTCCGGCGTATCAACCATCCCGTGAACCGAAGGAGTGGAAGGAAGGCTGCCGTAAACCTCGCTGTCATCATACTGTTTCCCCGAAGCCGTTCCTACCGCAATAGTACCCCTGTAAATCTTGTAACTTAAAACATGAATATCATTATGATTGTAATTAATCCTGAGAAAAGAATTATCAACCTCCGTAACCGTCAAATTATGTACCGGCTCCGGCAGGGCCCGGATTGAAGCCTGAGCGGACTCGTAAATATCACCCGACACCGGATCGGTTGAAGCAAAAATGCTGAAACTGTATTCTTTACCCGGCTCAATGGGAGGCTCCGTATCAAAAAGGGACTGCCTTATTTCCTCCGCCTCCCACCAGTCTTTTGTTTCCCATAATCCGTCCCAGGAAGATGAAGTCTTACCGTTTCCGTCCAGATACCTGTTATCTCCGGTTCGTATAACGTAATACCACTCTCCTTCATCTTCCCATCCTATGTTAATGCCGACATGGAGATAATAATCAAACTGATTGCTCCACCTGCTTGACAACACAGGTTCGAAGGTTTCGGTTTCAATGGATTCCTCCGTTGAATAAGCGGTTTCCAGTTCGTCTTCATTCCTCGCGTTTACAGATACAAAATACAGGGTTCCCGGCTGTATGTTATCCTGGTCGGCAACCTGCACCGGGTCTCCCCATTCAGCGCTTGTGGTAAAGAACGCCGTTGCTGCAAGGGTCCCGCCTGATTGGACATACATATAATTTATGCCGTCCGTAGTTACTTTTATTGAGTACTCCGTGTTTGAAGGATTTCCGTTTTCATCCATTATCACCTGAAACGCCCTGACCCGTGCCCTGAGAAGTGTCGGCTTTCCGGGTTTCCGGACCGCAGTATATCTGGTTATACTGCCGGAAAAAGCCGTTTCTATTTCGTCGTGATTGCGTCCCATTATACGGAAATCATACGGCTCGTTTAAGTCCAGTCCCGCAGAAACCCATTCATCTGATTGTATCCAACCGCTGTTATCCGGCAGAGTTTCGTTTTCAAAATTAAGGCCAGAATCGCCTTCGGCAACATTGTTAATATTTTCCGCTATAACAGTTATGCTTGCCAGGTTTATAACAAAATTTATCTCGTCCGGAACACGCATAAGAGTCCATTCTTTATCTATATTGGAATGATCACTCTCAACTCCCTCCCCAACACCTACAACATACCTGCTGTAACGGGTATTGTGGTCGAGTTCGGTTTCCTCCCACTTCATTGTTTCCGTAGAGACCTCTGTCTGTAAAACATGTGTATCAGCACAGTATATACGGAACATTTCCGCTTCCCCGGCAGGATCCTCCCACGCCCAGGTTATAGAATCTACCGTTGTAGACCCGGACAGTACACGGAAGTTTTCAGGATTGGGAATCGCAGGAGTTTCTCCCATATCAAAATCAGATAAGGCTGTCTCACTATCGTCAAAATTCCTGGCTTTGACTTTATAATAATAGCTTGTAGATGAAACAAGACCGCTGTTAACCCGGACAGTCTGTGTACTCCAGTACTCTTCCGCAGCCAGCAGTCCGTCTTCGCCTACCCACCATTGTTCAAAGCCCCCGTCAGCCCTTGTAGATTTTGTAACGGCATACTCGGTAACAGCGGAATTATCCCTGGCATCTATTTCTACTGTGCAGTGATATAGATGCTGCTCCGACCAGGCTCCGGTCACGTCCGGAGTTCCGGGAGTTTCAGCCAGGGACCACCTTTGCTGACCGGCGGAAAACTCTTCACTTTCAAGCCCGTCCGAAGAATAAGCCTTTACCTGGTAAAAAGCTGACGTGTTGGGAAGAAGACTGCTGTCGGTATATTCGGTATTAAGCCTTCCTTCAACGGAATCAATTAATTCCCCGTCCCGGTATATTCTGTACCCGCTAACAACAGGCTCCACCCTTGCAGGGAGTTCATTGCTTAAGGGCCCTATCCTATCGGTAAAGGCCCTTACGCTGTACCATTTGGTTGCCGAGGGTGTCAGGTTACATTCAACCGCGTCCCACTCAAGTTCAACTGACGTATGACTTAAAACTTCTGCCGTAAGCCCCTGCGCCTGATCGGGTTTTCCCCCGTCCAGGTCATCATAAAAATCAGTTGCAGTTGTTGTCCCTATTTCCAACGGCAAACCGTCCGGCTCTGTGGCGCGGTAAACAATGTAATATGAAATATTTTCCTCGGCTCCTCCGGGGACATTCCATCTAATACGAAGAAAATCATTATCAATTTCAGCTATAGTCGTTATATGAGGAGCGGGGGGAATAGTTGTTATGGATTTGGGCTCGGAAGGACCCGTTTCAAAACTTTCAGCATTCCTGGCATATACTGTATAAGTATATTCGGTTGCCGGGAGCACATTTACTTCATGCAGATTGGATCCCTTATCTTCCCATTCATCGCGGGTTTTCCAGACCTGGGTTTCTCCGTAATTTCCATTTCCCTGGAGCCACCCTGTTTCCTCGCCGTCTAAAAATGAGACAAATATTGCATATTTCGTACGATCCGGGTTGCCGTCATCTGTTGATATATGAACACTTACCCAATAATCCTCACCTCCGTAATGCCCGGTATCAAGATCGGCGATTTCAGGTACTGCCGCCCTTGTTGTCTGGGTCCCCAGATGCACCCAGTCGGTTATCACTCCCGCCTTGTTTCTTGCCCGTACTTCGTAAGAATATTCTTTGTCAGGTTCCAATTCATCATCATCGTCACTCGTTATTTCCCTCCACCCGGAACTCGTTAAAGCTGTTATGTTCCTTAAATAAAATTCAGTGTCCGGAGGATTACCGTTGAGGCCCCAGTTAACAGTCATAGAAGTAGAAGTAACATTTGTAAAAGTTTCGGCAGGCGAAAGTTTCCCCGGCGCTCTTGCAAGGGTATGCGTAGAAGACTCATACCCGAATACACTGTCTGTGTATGGCAGATTTCTTGACTTAAGCCTTACCCTATATAGGGTGTTTGGCAAAAGTCCCTTCATTTGTCCGCCGGGATCTCCCGTCATCCACGTAGTAGTACTTGCCCAATATATTGACTCGGTACCGAGGAACCCCGTGTCATTCCTGACATAACGCTTCACCTGGGAATCGCCAGTACTCACTGCTATAAGGTATTGCGTTTCATGATTTTCATTTACGGGGATTATGCTAAAATCAATGGTAGTCTCAGCGGGAGAACTGAGAACAGGGGCTGTAGCTATCAGCGTAGAAAAAACTTTATCCGCCCCCCAATTTTCGTAAACTTCACTGCCGCTCCGGCTGCGCATTCTTATGCGGTATTCCTGCCCGCTCAGAAGTCCGAGCGCTTTAGATTCCGCATCCTCCTGCCAGGAGAGAGGCGTACGGTAACTGGGAACAGAACCCAGATGCCCTCCTTCCTGAAGGTAGCGCGCCGCGTTCCAGTCCGCAGAAGTCAGGGCTACAGCGTATTCTGTCAAGTGAGGATTGGCTGCCTCGTTTATTTCAAATACAACGTCCCTTGTATTGACGCTTATCACATCCGGCTGGCCTGCCGGCACAGCCCTTGTAAAGCCTGAAACCGGATCAGAGAGAACGCCGTCAACACCCTGGGTTGTTACCGCCTTAACCTGCCAGTAGTAAGAAGTATTTACCGCAAGCCCGGTATCGTTGGTAATAAAGGTATCGCTTGAAACATCCTCCACAAAATCCCCGTCCCGGTAAATCCAGTATTCCGAAATTACCGGCATAACATAAATGTCTACTTCGCCATTGGCAACCGGACTGCGGGCGCTTTCGGCTCCCGCGGCTATTGAAGTCATACGGAAAAATTGAGTCTGGCTCGGCAGAGGAATGGCTTCATCCCATTCAAGGGTGACATAAGTACTGTCTGTTTCATCAACCTCAACCGGATTCATCTGTTCTACGTTTCCTTCAACATAATGGTCATAATAGCGATTTTCAAACCATTCGATTTCAGCAAGGAACTCAAACTCATCTGAATCAATATCAGGGGATGTGGCATAATATATTTTATACGAATCTACATCTGCAACCTCATCCCAGGATATCCTGAGAATATTGTTATCCATCATTGCAACATTAATATTTCCCGGATATCCCATTGGAGTAAGACCGATTCCTTCAGGTGAATAATCTGTCAGCACACCGTTAACATTGACAGCGCGCACGTCAAACCTGTATTCGGTGCCGGCCGATACATCTGTATATAAATTATGCTCATCCGAATGCCATTCATCCCAAGTCTTCCATACCGGATTTTCACCTGTACCGCCATCGCCTTGAAGCCACCTTGACGGTAGAGGCCGGGTCCTACGTATAGCGTAAAGGGTATGAGGAGGATTGTCATCTTCTGCCAGAGTAACTTCTATGAAGTAATATGTTTCTCCTTTTTCGTCATCTTCTGATCCTCCTTCTACAGCAGGAGCCAGCGGCCGGGACGCCAGCGTACCGACAGCCATATCCAAAGGAGGACTTGTATCCACTCCCACCCGGGATTCAATGCGAAAATAATGGGTGGTATTCGGCACAAGGTCGGAAACTGTCCAGGTATAACCTACCTGCCAGTCAAACGTATCAAGAACAGAGATAAAATTCGGCATAGTTGAAACTATTGCCCTGTACTCGGCATCCGGGTGATTGATTGTCTGCCAGTTGGCTGTAATTGACCCGGTACTTACCGATGTAAAGGAATCCCATACAGGACGCCCGGAAGTGTATCTCTGCGGCTTAGTTGACCAACCCGATACATTATCAGCATAATCTTTTGTTCTCAATTGGAAGTGATATTCAGTAAAGCCTTTAAGTTCGCTAACAGTATAACTGTTGGGTGAACCGGCAGGAGTAGTTGTGGGTATGAGAATACTGGTGTAGGAAGAGAACTCACTATCGGTTGAATACCATATTTCATATTCCGCATCCACAAGGTCGCCCCATCCGCCGTGATTATTATTTGCATAAGGAGCATTCCAGCTTAACTGAATACTCTCTCCCTCATAAGCTTCCACCGCGGAAAGAGTTACCGTTGTCGGGGGCCACATATTAACAGTAAACTGCCTGGACCCGGTAGGATCAGACCAGTTGCCGGCCTTGTCCCTGGCCCTCACTCTCCAGTAAAAATGATACGGAGGATATCCTTCCACATCAATGGATATCTCAAGTTCATCGGTAAATTCAGCTATCAGTATAGTGCTGAATGATGAAGAAGATGCAATCTGAACCTCATACCCTGCTACTCCGGAGTGTTCGTCTGTTGAACTCTCCCACCTAAAATCAATTACGGTTGTTTCTGTTTCAAGCTCATTATTTTCAGGTATTATTAGAGAAGAAGGCACGGTCGGCGGTATATTATCCAGGTAAGCAGTCCATACCTCCGACCATTCGGAAATATTGCCCGCTTTATCCTCAGTTGCCACACGCCAGTAAACTGTGGCCCCGGGTTCCAGGGCAAGGAACCCGGTGAAGGTCTGGGTGGAAATAACAGGGGTTGAGGAAAATTCAACTTCCAAAAACTCTTCGTCAATAGCCACTTCTATTATGTAGTTGGAAAACCCGCTGTGTAAGACATCACCGGCTATATCCGTCCATTCAAAAGTCACCGTATCGGTATAAATCATATATTCGTCCGCCGGTGACGCAAGTAATGGCGGATCAGGTAAAATATTCTCTAAATAACAATGCGACACCTCTGACCAATCCGAGATATTGCCGGCATTGTCCTGAGCATTAACCCTCCAGTAAAAGGTAGTACCAGGTGTAAAACCAAAGAAACCGCTGAATTCTTTTTCAGTGGTTCCCGCTCCTATGATATCACTGTAATTAATAACTTCAGTAAAGGTTTCGTCAGTTGACACCTGTATTTCGTAATGGGAGAGTCCGCTGTAATCATCAACTACCGCGCCCCATTCAAAATTAACTTCGTCATCAACTACCATATAACCGGTTGCCGGGGAGGTAAGCTGGGGAATAGCAGGAGTTATTGTTTCAATATAAACTGTCCAACTGTCGGACCAGCCCGAAAAGTTCCTTGCATTATCTTCGGCTCCTACCTGCCAGTAAAAGGTAGTTCCGGGTGCAAAATCAAGGAACCCGTCAAAAGTCACCTGGTTATCTACAGGCGAGGCGGAATAGTTAATAAAATCAAACTCCGCATCTGTTGAAACCTGTATCTTGTAATTAGAGAATCCGCTGTATTCATCTGTTACCTTACTCCAATCAAAAGTTATATCATTATTATATACCATATAGTTGGTTTCGGGTAAAGATTGTTCCGGGACATCAGGCGGGTTGTCATCAATCACAAGAGTAACGCTTATATCAAACGAATCTGTCGTGGGATCGGCAGATACAGGAAACGCTGATAATATAGCAAAAATAAAAACACCTATAACGGTGATAGATACATTTCTTATGTTTTTAAGTTTGCTATACATAAAATCTATTATTGACTATCACGTACTGCTCGTAAATAGAATAAGCTTTCTTTCCCAAATGAACGATTCCTCTTTTCATTTTCCCTAAAATCCCTACTCCATGCGCTTGCGCCAGCACTTTGTGTTGCTGACCAATATCTTCCTGCTGATGCTACAGGCCCATCGTCATTATAGCTTATATAATAAACACCTTTTTCACATAAGTTTTCCAATTCAC
>PWOI01000155.1 GCA_003557485.1 Elusimicrobiota bacterium
AGCGGCCTCTGGAGCCGTTCGTGGGGGTTCGAATCCTCCGCCGGCAGCCACTTTTCATACTTTCAATTTATTTAATATCTTCAATGCTTCATTAACCGGTTTTAATTCCTTCTGTAAATCTTTTCTTTCGGTAATCTGCTCTTCTAATTCTTTCGGTGCAGATTTTCCGAGATACTCATTAACGATCTTTCCCTTATTGCGATACAGCAGGTAATAATATGGTTTATTACTAATTACCTTCTTTTGTATAGTTCCGCGCGGCAGCTTAGATATTTTTTCTTTAAGGCGTTCCTTTTCTTGTGAGTAATAAACTTTCTGCTTTTTAATCTCTTTTATAATTTCCTGTAAATCTTGCATATCCCTCCCGAATTTATTATACTACAATTAATAATATACATATTAGTAAGTAATCTGTCAAAGAAAGGGGGCCCCGATGAACAAAATGATTCCTGTAGAGGTAATAGAAAAAAAGATTTTCCTCATACGAGGGCAGAGAGTAATGCTAGACAGAGACATAGCAGAGCTCTACGGGGTTGAAACCAAAAGACTTAATGAACAGGTGCGCCGTAATATTAAGAGATTTCCCGGGGATTTTATGTTTCAGCTCTCAAAAGAAGAATTTGAAAATTGGAGGTCGCAGATTGCGACTTCCAATTCTGACAAAATGGGATTAAGAAGACGACCGTATGCATTTACCGAAAACGGCGTTGCAATGCTCTCCAGCGTACTTACAAGTGATCGTGCAATAGAGGTAAATATTCAGATAATGAGGACGTTTACCAGGTTAAAGACCCTGGCTTTAGAGAACAATGAGTTGAAAGCAATAGTAGCTAAAATTGAAAAGAGGTTGAACTCGCAAGAGTCTCATATAGTTGAAAATAAAAAAGCGATAAAAGAAATAATCGGAGCATTAAACAAACTGCTTACCGATAAAAGTAAAGAGGGTAGGAAGATAGGCTTTTAAAAACAGGTTTGTAGATTATCCGCAGGATTATTAGTCATCGAACGGTGACGACTTTGTTTTGCGGGATAAGAAAATAGTTTTTTCCCTTCGAAAACTCTCCTGAGTTAATAACAGTATTAGAATTCTCAAAGATTTTTCGAGAGCTTGTTCTCAACCTCCGTAATTATGAAAAAACCACAGAAAAATCAAATATTCATATTAAAAATGTGCAAAAAAACAGAATTATCATATAAAAAAAGTGCATTATTTTAACTTATGGGTGCCTCAAAGGTGTTTAATTGTTGTTCCCATCGTAAGATCGCATCCTAAAGCTAGACAGAGACATAGCAGAACTCTACGGGGTTGAAACCAAAAGACTTAACGAACAGTTCCGCAGCAATATTAAGAGATTCCCCGGGTATTTTATGTTCCAGCTCTCACAAGAAGAGTTTGGTAACTTGAAGTCGCAGATTGCGACATCAAGTTGGGGAGGAGTTAGAAAAACACCACTAATTGAAAATTAAAAAGCGATAAAAGTAAAGCAGACAGTAAGATAGGTTTTTAAAAATTACCCTTAATCGTCCTGGCAAGTCAATTGTGTAAAGTTATCCTTTTCAATATAATTCTCTTTATACTCTTCACTAAAAAATTTCATTGCCTTTTTACCTGAACAGTGTAAAGGTGCAACTTTTTTTACGCCTAATTCTCTGAATCCAGCAATAATACTTTTAATATTGTCATCACTTTGTTGTATAAGGTGAAATCCGCCCGCCACCAACTCTATAGGTTCACTAAAGTTCTCTTTTATTTGTTTTAGAATATTTATTATGCCGGGATGAGCGCATCCTGTGATTACTGTAAGCGCGTTTTTTTCTTTGATAACTAATGCTTGTTCCGGGATGTTTGTTTTGTCATTTTTGCCGTTAATTTCTCCTGTTAAAAAGATGTTTTTTTTTATCATTGTCGGTCCGGAAACTTCAACTACGGTATGCGTTTTTTTAATTCTGTATTTTGTTTTTTTTGAAAATGTTGGGCATATGTATACAGTTATCTCAGAATTTGCATTTAATATTTCCCATAACCCTCCGGTGTGATCCCGGTGGTCATGGGAAATTATAATATGCCTGATACTTAGAATATTGATATTATTTTTGTTTATACTTTTTAATATGCGCCTTCCCGATCTGAAAGTATCAAACACAGTATCGTCATCAATAAAAAAAGAAATTCCCCATCCAGTGAAATATCTATACTTACGGTTTGCCGCTTCCGCAAGCAATTTTATATTCATAATTTGGTGATCATTTACTTTCTCTCAAACAAGTACCTCCTCAAGAACTATGATGGATAATATCAATCACATTTATGTTCTGAACAGGCATTCTCCGGGGTAAGAAGCTCCAAAGAGTTATTATTATAATGTTCTATAACCTCCTCTACCGTAGCAGCATTTACTCTGTATGCCTTAATTCCCCCTTCAGACAATTTCTGAATAGCGCGCAGCCCCATTCCTGAGCATACTACAGCGTCAATATTATTGCCGCCCAGCACACTGAGCGGGTGGCACATTCCGTGCGAATGATGGATATTGGTATTTTCAATTACTTCATGTGAATTACTATCTGTATCATATATTATAAAATAATTAGCGCTCCCGAAATGTGCATGAACTTCTGCCTTCAAGCCGTTTTTATCCCTGGTAGGTATACATATTCTCATAATGGGTATCCTCTTTTTATTTAAACCATTCCTTCTGCCAAAACCTCAACCTGAATTATTATCACCTCCTTTGTCGCTTTTATGACTGTGAATATTCCTGCTTCTACAATACGGGCACTCGTATGGTTTTCCGGTTTTTTGCGCTATTTCCCATGAACATTTACATTCACAGCATAGAAACATTTGCTGCCCGGCTAATTTATAAACACCGCCTTCTATTTTGATCGCTTTCCCGTTTATTAAAGCATCCGCAATTTTTTCATGCGCAGATTTAATAATGTTGCCAAAGGTCTGCCGGGATACATTCATTTTTTTTGCGGCTTCTTCCTGGTACATAGAATTATTATCGGCAAGTCTTATGGCTTCAAATTCATCAACCGTCAACGTAACTTCTTCAAGCATCGATAAAGGTATGGCTCTTGGTTTAAAATAGTCAAACCTCGGGTTAGAATGAATTCTTCTGCATTTAAATGGTCTCGACATAACGCTCCTTTAATTAATTGGCATATGCTAACAATAAATATCATATCATAAATAAAAGAGATGTCAAATATGATATGTATCTTAAAAAATTACAAGGATGAGTATAATTGCGAAGTGGAGACAGTAAGCAGTGGAGCGTTAACCTCGGCCCATAGGATACGTAGAGGTAATTATGTTATTCTTTAGATTTATTATCCGCTCATTTTCGAAAACAGAAGAATATACTCAATACGCAGCCGTTTTTGTTACTCAAAAACGGTTTAAATATCTTTTTCGACGCTCCAATCTTTCTGCCACATTGTTGAGGTGCTGTTCATCAACTTCTCGACTCCGGTCAAGACGCTGTGTTTCAACCCTGCCTACTGCGTAGACAAGTTGATTGTATGTAAGAACTTCTTTCTTGAACCCGCGGATATAATCAACAAGCTGCCGGTAGTAGATGACATTCAGTGGGAGTTCTGTTTTAAACTGGGGCTGTCCGCAGAATACCACAATAGAGTGAAAAATTTTTCTGTCTAGCTTAAAGAGAGAACACACTGCTGCAATATGTCCCGCGTTCTGTTTGATTGGATTTGGAAAGCGGAATTTGGCTTTGTAAAGCACCTGTGTCCACTTGCGGTCAGACTCCTTACCAAAGATCCAGCCTTTGTATCCCTTAGTTTCAATTACAAAGATACCGTATTGAGAAATAAGCACGTGATCTATCTGTGTTGTGGAGTTACCGTGTCTAAGAGTTACGTTGTTGAGAAGATGGTATGAATCACCTGTAAAATGGCGTTGGATAGCGCGGCTGACAGCGGCCTCTGCCTTGTTTTTGGGTACGCGCCGCAAACGTTGAAGAAGAAAGGGGGCAGCTCCGATTACAATGCCAATAGCAAATTCTATCATTTACACTTCTCTGTTATTTATTGAAATAAATTTACTAATAAACAATAGTAATTTCTTCAAATTTCACTCCTTCTTCTAAATCCTTAGAAAATTTCGCTAAAAGAGCTTACAAGTCAGGATGGGACTTAGATTTTATTTCCAGTGTTTCAGGGTCATAATCCCAGTCACCAGGGGGTAAAAAATCTAAATATTCCGGTACAAGCTCGCCTAGGCTATCCGGAGTTCTTTTAAAATCTACATCAGAATAAAAAATAGCCAGAGCCTGCCGGATTTTTAAAAGTCTTTTCTCTATAGCTTCAATTCTTTCTTCAGCAGTGAGCTCTTGCAAGTTTGTCTTTAAAAGTCTTTTTTTAGATGCTTTTTCAGCAAGTTTCTGCTTAACATATTCTGCCTCTTCAGAAATATAGTCTTTTGCTTCTTTTAAAGAATCTATATTTTTCTCTATTTCCCGGATGAGTTCAGGTTGTTTTTGTAATCTTTCCTTAAATTCGTCAATTGCTTTTTCTATAATGTCATCAGCCTTTGAAATTAGATTTTCCAATTCCTCAAGTTTAGATATATCATAGGTTTTTCGTGTGTAGTTAAAAGCTAAATTTTTATACGAAACTGCCCTAAACTTTAATGATTTTGCAGTTTCCCCTTTTTCCAGATCTAATACTTTTTCAAGCAGTTCTTCTGCCATTTTATAATCTTTTTTGTCTTGGTATGCAGTTGCTAATTCTATATAGGCAAGAGAGTGGTCCGGATACTTTTCAATAAAAAGTTTACACTCCTTTATTAAAGCATCTATTATTTTATCTCTTTCATCTTCGCTTTTATCAGAATCTATCATTTGAAGTCTATATTCGGTAGTAACTTCTATTATTTTTCTTTCAGTATCAGAAAATTCATATGACAAACCTCTTATATAAAGAAAAATGATAAAAAATATTCCTGTGCAAATTATTTTAAATAAATTCATTACTTCCCCTTACATTGTTCCTCTATTCGTTTCTTAAGTGCGTTTATTCTATTCACAACATTTTCAATCATTCCAATGTATCCATCTCTTGACTGTAAAATACGTTCTATGTTAGATCTAATACTGTTTATTCCATTTTTAAGCTCACGTATTTCATGCTTAATCCTAATAATTCTATGATACAGTTCATATTGCTTTGAATCCCACGTAAGATGAGCATGCTCATAATCAAATTTCAGTCTTTCCAATCGGTTCTCCAGATCAAAAATACTATCGTTTTTGCTCCATAACCTCATTCGGGCAGTGTTGTAAAGAGATTGCACAATTTCAAGATTTTCATTCAACTTACTCAGTTCTGCTTTTAGAGCAGCTAGTCTTGCTCGTAGTTCTTCGCAACTAGGACCGCGGACAGAAGCTCTCGATGGTTCTACAATATTTAAGTAGCGAACTAACGGATAAGAAAGAACTGAAATGCCTATTATAAGATAACAAATTTTTCGTTTCACAAGACCATTGTTGTTGAATTCATTTTATCTTATTCTCTTGAAATATCTTATAAATTGTTCCGCTGCTTTAGATGATTTTATAATAACCGAGGATTCTTTATTTTCTTCAAAAGCTGTAAATGTCCAGTTATGCGAACCGAGAATACTAATATAATCATCTATTACTATCAATTTTGTATGCATAACTTTATTGGGTGAATTCAATCTGACATTTATTCCTGCATCTTGCAGCATCTCCTTGGCTTTCAGATTGCCTCTTATAAGATAGTTCTTTTTGTGGCTATATTCAAGGATACAATCTACTTTAACACCCCTTTCATGTGCCCTTATTAATTCATTAAGAGCTCTATTAACAATAAAAAATCTGCTTTCTGATGGTACAACTCCATATATAGCAACATAGATGGACTCTTCTGCTTGCTGTAGAAGAGGAATAAGTTCCTGTATGTACTCATTCTCAAAAACAATCTGAAGAGAATCAGCCTGATAATCCCTTTGGCCTGAAGAATCAGAAGCAGTCAACGCTATAAAAAATATAAAGAATAGGATTAATCTACCGATTTTTAATCCCTTCTTAATTAATAATATCATAATAATTGTTCCTAAGCCTTCTTTCTATATGCGAGGAATGCAGCAGTGCGTTTTTTCTGGTTTTATTGTACCACATCTTTATAAAAATACAATTTCATATTTCTATCTATCCTTTGCATAAATTATTAATCATGTATTTAGCCTCTCATTAAATATTTTTCTATAAAACTGCGTACAGCTAAACTACCCTGACAACAACATTTAAAATGCAATAGCAATAAAAGGGTATATAATAATGTAGCATCCATCACTTTTATAAGAATTGGAAGTCGCAAATTGCGACTTCAAATTTTTGCCCGCCTTCCCTCTTTAAATTTTAACTTACATCCTCAGTCCACAGACTTGACAGTTTTTAAAAGATATTTAGAATTACCTTGATTTCATGTACACTTTTAAAATAACAAAATGCTAATATCATTCTTAAATCCCCAGGGAAATTTTGACAGCCACGACAGCAGGTGGGTTACCCATCCTGATTTCGGAGGCCAGCTTGTCTATGTAAAGGAACTGGCTATAGCTATGGCCAGGATGGGACACAAGGTCGATATAGTTACAAGACAGATAATCGATCCTGAATGGCCCGAGTTCTCTGAGCCTTTTGATTCTTATGAAGGCGTTGGAAACCTCAGGATTGTCAGGATCAAGTTCGGCCCTGACAGGTTCCTAGATAAAGAGGAACTCTGGCCGCATCTTCTGCCCGGGTACGTTGAAGAGACTATAAACTTCTATAAAAAAGAAGGACAGATGCCCGATGCCGTAACATCCCACTACGGAGACGGAGGGCTGGCTGCCGCTTACTTTAAAGAAAAGACAGGAATCCCTTTTACCTTCACTGCCCATTCTCTCGGAGCGCAGAAAATGGATAAGCTTAAAGTAAACAGCAAGAACGCCCGCGATATGGACAAAACCTATAACTTCTCTCTCAGGCTGCTTGCCGAGCGCACCTGCATAAACAAAGCTGATAAAATTGTCACCAGTACGCTGCAGGAGAGGTTCAGCCAGTATACCCACACCGCGTACCAGGAAGCTGTTATTGCGCATGACGAAGAGAAGTTCGCCGTAATACCGCCCGGAGTTTCATTAAAAGTTTTCGATAAGAATATAGAACCGGACCCGGAAGTCTCTGCTATGCTGACTAAAATTATTAAACGGGATATAGCGTCCGAAAGGCGCTCCCTTCCTGCTATCATATCCTCCAGCAGGCTGGACCCCAAAAAGAATGTGGCCGGCATAGTTCGGGCCTTTGGTGAGAGTAAGACCCTTCAGGAGGAGGCCAACCTGGTTATTGTAACAAGAGGGTATCCTAACCCCCTTAAAGACTACAAAAAAATCAGCAAGGCAAGGGAGGGAATCGTTCTTTTGGAACTGATCTCTCTTATTGACACCTATGGTTTGAGGGGCAAGGTTGCGATGGTTTCAATTGAAAAACAGGAGAACCTGGCTCATATGTACCGTTTCTTCTCATCCAGCAGGTCTGTCTTCTGCCTTGCGGCCCTTTATGAGCCCTTTGGGCTTGCTCCTCTGGAAGCTATGGCAAGCGGCCTTCCCGCAGTAGTAACCAAGTTCGGCGGGCCTGCAGAGAGCCTCAGAGAGGGAGACCAGGATTTCGGCATACTTATAGACCCTACAAACAACGGTGAGCTCGCGGGAGCCCTTCACTCCCTGGTCAGTTCACAGGTAAACTGGGAATCATACGCGCTTAAGGGCTATAACAGAGTTCTTGATAAGTTTACATGGGACAAAACCGCTCTTTCCTATATGGAAGTCATAAACGAAATAACAGGTAAAAAGGAAGAAAAACCCCATTTTGACGTCCCCATACATCCATACTTCATCAATCCGGAGAAGTCCGATCTGCCCGGCCCCGATTCCCTTATAGACCTTTATCTCAGGCTTGATATACTCTGCGCCGGGGAAACCGTTGTTGACTTCATCTCTAAAAAGAAAACCAATTCCCTGATTGACGCCGAAGAATTTTCCAGATACCTCGGCGGAAACCCGGCCTATGTCTCGGTATACTGCTCAAAACTTAGCAAGAGGGCCGCGCTTCTGACCAAGCTGGGGAAGGGACATTTTTCTTCGTTTATCGAAACGGAACTTCAGAGAAGCGGAGTAAATACAGAGTATGTAAAATTCACAGAAAAAGACGATACTTCTGTCGCTTTCTTTACTCATACGCCTACTCATCCCGATTTCCAGAGTATGCACTCGGCAGATATGCAGCTGAGCATAAAGGATGTTTCCAGTGAGGTGGTGGAACGCGCCGATATAGTCTATACTTCCCTTTCTTCGCTTGTTGAAGAACCTGCCCG
>PWOI01000074.1 GCA_003557485.1 Elusimicrobiota bacterium
TAATTCTTTTTACGGCAAAATCAATGACAAGCTGTATTCCCAGAGCATTCCTAACATAGGTCTGGCATATCTGGCCGCAGTTGTTGAGCGGGATCATAACGTATGTTTGATAGACACCACTTTTCATATTAATGAATACAGAAAATACATAGCGGAAAAAATCAAAAATTTCAAGCCGGATGTGGTTGGGTTTTCAGCTATGACGTTCAATTTTAAGAGTAGCCTGGAAATTGCCGGATTTATAAGAAAACACTTTGTGGCTCCTGAAATTCCTTTTATATGGGGTGGGGTGCACTCTACGATTGTTCCCGAGAGCGCTCTCGCAGGACCCCTTGTTGATGCGGTATGCATCGGGGAGGGGGAGGTTAGTTTTCCGGCTTACCTTGAAGCGATTGGAGCCGGGCGGGAACCTTACGGGATAGAAGGGATTTGGTTTAAAAATAAGGAAAATAAAATTATTAAAAATAGTCTCCGACCGTTTATAAGTGACCTTGACACTCTTCCTTTTCCGGCCTGGGATTATTTTGAGTTAGACAGGTATCTGAAGTTTAGTACCATTGATCCCATGTTTCTTACTTCGCGGGGTTGCCCCTTTAAGTGTGCTTTCTGTGCCAGTCCGGGTATACATGAAAAAATTCCAGGAAAATATTACAGGGTAAGGAGCCCGGTAAAGGTAATTGAAGAAGTGTTGGATTTTAAAAAAAAATACTCTGTTGAAAAGTTCAGGCATATTTATTTTTCTGATGAAACTTTCGGTCTCAACTTCAACCAATTCAAGGGGATATGCGAGGGATTTAAACAGGAAGATGCCCTGCGCGATGTTATATGGAGTTGCGAAACACGCGCCAATGTGATAACTCAAGAATGGGCAAAGGCGGCAGCCGGATCCGGATGTGCTTTAATACACTTGGGGATTGAATCCGCTGATGAGAAAATACGAAACTGTATTTACGGAAAAGATATATCCGACCATGATATAGGGAAAGCGGTTAGGGCTCTTGATAAGTGCGGGATAAAGTATATATTTCTTATGCTTGTTGGTTCGCACCTCGAGTCCCGTTGCAGTATGAAAAAGAATATTGAACTGATTAAAAGGCTGAAACCCCTGTCTTTTCGCTTGTACGAGTACTGCCCCGCTCCCGGAACGGAACTTTACAGATTAAACCGAAAAAACCTGCCGAAGGGAAAATGTAACGAAAACGCTGTTCCCGAACCTGTTCCTGTGCTTCCGATGAGAGTCTACAGGCTGAGATTTAAAATTCTTAAGCTCCGGTTTTACCTGGTAAATGGATACCGGCGGCGGGGGATATTTTTTCTTGCGGATTCAGCTACGGCTTTTATGCGAAGCCTTCGGTTTACTATCAGGTCAGCCCGGTTTTCAGAAGGAATCTTATATGCGGGAATATACTCGCTGACCAGGTTTCTTATTGAAATGGTTACGGATGTTTTTCTTGCAAGGGAGTGATTATTAGATGGATGTTCTTATTGTAAATCCTAACTCATTTTTTTCGTCAACAGTTGATCTGTTAAACGCACAAATAACGCCTAATCTCGGAATTGCTTACCTGATATCCTCAATTGAACATGAACACAGGGTCCGTTTGGTAGATACAACCTTTCACTCTGAAAATTTCCGCCAATATATATCCGGTAAAATTAAAGGTTTCAATCCGGATGTGGTAGGTATTTCAACTCTTTCATTTAACTTTCAGGCCAGCCTGAAAATAGCATGCCTGCTGAAAGAAATATTGCCTGATCCTGATATCCCTTTTATATGGGGCGGTGTGCACTCCACGGTTGTTCCGGAAGCAGTTCTTTCAGAACCCTTGGTTGACGCCGTATGTATAGGGGAGGGTGAGAGGAGTTTCCCGGCGTATCTTGAACGGCTGAAATACAAAGAAGAGCCTTATGGAGTGGAAGGAATATGGTTCAAAAATAAGGAAGGCAAGATAATAAAAAACAGTCTTAGGCCTTTCATACAGGATCTTGACAGTCTATTGCCAAGGCCGGGTTATTAATAATATTTTGGAGTGATATGGTAAGAGAACTTATCCAGGAAAGCGGATCAAGGCGATGAAAATCCTTCTTATAAATCCCTCAATAAGTAAATCTAATAAAAACGGACTTGATGACGGTCTCTCTCCGGTCTTTACGGACTTTCAGCTCAGACCTTACTGCCTTCCGTTCGGGATAATGTATATTGCCGCAGTTCTGATAGAAAATAATTTCAGTGATCTTATGGTGCTTGATGCCAACGCTGAGTCCCTGAGCCTCAGTGAAGCAGCAGCCAGGGCGGAAAGCTTCAGGCCTGATATAATAGGCATAACCTGCATGACTTTTACTTATGTATATACGCTTAAACTTGCTGAATTGTTAAAGGCAAAAACTATGGCGCCTATTGTAGTGGGCGGCCCCCATGTCAGCTTATACCCCCGGGAAGTTATCTCTCATGAATGTTTTGACCTGGGGGTAATAGGAGAAGGAGAATATGTTTTTTTAAGAGTGGTTGAGATTTTAAATAATAAAAAAACGCTTTCGGCGGATGCCGTAAAACAGGAACTGGAGACTGTTCAGGGGCTGGTATACCGCTGTGGGGAAGAACTGATAAAAAAATCTCCCGAAGTTCTGGATGATATAGATGCGCTTCCGTTTCCGGAAAGGGCCCGGGCTGAGAAAAATTTCAATAATCCTGATAAGATATGTGATCCGCATATAGATATTTTGTCTATGAGAGGATGCGTATATAATTGTATTTTCTGCTCCCATACGAGATGGTATAACAGGGTGCGTAGGCATTCCCCTGGGTATGTATTCAAAGAAATGATTCATTGCATAGAGAGGTACGGGATCAGAAAATTTAATTTCTATGATGATGTTTTTACGGTAGAGAAGGAAAGGACTCTTGAATTGTGTCGTTTGATTTCAGGATGCGGTTACAATATCAGTTTTTCTATCATGACCAGGCCAGATCTATTTGATGATGAATTAGCCCGCAGTTTGAAACAGGCGGGTTGTTGCAGTATTAATTTTGGGGTGGAGACCGGAGATCAGGATATACTTGACGGAATAAGAAAAGGTCTTGACATAGAAAAGGTAAAGGAAAAATTTATTATCTGCCGGAATAATGGAATAAATTTTACGGTCAATTTCATGATCGGCTTTCCGGAAGAAACCCCTGAGAGCATAGAAAGTACGCGCAGGCTTATTAAAGATTTAAATCTTGATTCCTACAAGGTAAATATTCTTATTCCGTATCCGGGGTCTCTGTTGTACAGAAAGCTGCTGAAAGAACAAAAAATAGATGACTTCTGGAAAGAGATGACCTTAAAAGGGGAAACACCTCGTGTGCCGGATATATGCAGCAGATTTTCAAGAGCTGATCTTGAAAAGATAAGGAGCAGAATCGAGCTTATTCCGTATCTGAGATTAAAGACATATTTATTAAACTGCAGGAAAATTTTTATTCCCGGCTTTATCAGATATCATATTAAACTGTTCTCGAAACTAATTCTGAAGTATGCCGGAATACTTCCAGACAACAGGAATTAAGAAGAGATCAGTTGCACTGTTATATTGAAATACCTGAATCGGTAAATTGACAGCAATAGGAAAACACATTATAATTAAGTTCCATAATCGTCTGAAAATTATACTCTTTTAACAGTTTTTAAAGATTGCGGTAACTTAGAATAAAAATTTGTAATTACGGATGCAGAGACTGGATAGGTAGGAGATATGATACACAGAAAAGCAAGCTATTTGTACAGAACAGACAGGTATCAGTGGCTTTCAGAAAAAAAAGCCCGGGCAAAGCAGCTTGAAAAATTAAAAAAAATAATCGAATATGCGTACTCCCACAGTCGATTTTACAGAGATACATTCGACCGTGCAGGGGTGAAACCATCCGATCTAAAAAATTTTGATGATATCAGAAAATTTCCTTTAACCTCTAAAGAAACAATCCGTGAAAATCTTGATAGTGTTCTTACTGTAAAAAGGAACAGCAGGCGCCTTAAGTTCATAAAAACTTCCGGTTCCTGCGGAGATGCGATGGAGATTGTTTACAGCAACAGAAGCTGGGATTATACCTCTGCGGTATATGCAAGAAATCTCTTTGCGATGGGATATAAGCCTTGGCAGAAAATAGCATTTTACTGGGAGCCTGACCCTGTGTTTATAAAACATGCTACGGCTTTTTACCATAAAATCGGGATAATGAAGAAATGTTGGATATATAGTACCGATCCGCCTGAAAAGCAGCTAAACCTTATCGCAAGTCTTAACCCGCCTGTAATCATCGGTTTTCCCTCATCATTAAAACTTTTGTGCCGGCTTATCCGGGAAAACAGTTATAAAAGCGCTATAACTCCGAATATGATAGTTTCTTCCTTTGAAGTTTTGAGTGAAGAGACCCGGACTTTTATAGAAGAGACTTTCAATGCTCCGGTTTACAACTGGTACACATCAACGGAATTTATGGGTATGGCCGGAGAATGCCAAAAGAGAAGCGGGCTGCATATTAACACCGATAGTATTTTCGTTGAGATATTAAAAAACGGCGCAAATCTGAGAGAAGGAGGTTCGGGTGAACTGGTTGTTACGGGTCTGGAGATGGAGGCGATGCCTCTTATCAGGTACCAACTGAAAGATTACGGGGTATTGAGCAGTGAGCGATGCTCCTGCGGAAGAAACCTTCCTTTGCTGACATCTCTGGAGGGGCGAAATGATGATTTTATACTTTTGAAGAACGGGGAGTTCATAGGACCTCGCAGTATTGTAGGCTTGATGGATAAAGCTGTTCTTTATAACGGGCAGGTAAAGAATTTCAGGGTTATCCAGAAGGCAGAGAGCAAAGTTGTTGTTAAAGTGGTCAGGGACAGTAATTTTCACGCAGGAACTTTAACTGAAATACGCCGTGTTCTATCGGGTCTGTTCAAAAATTTAATGGATATTGAGATAATATCTGTTGAAGTTATAGAGAAAAACCGGAGGGGGAAGTTGCGTTTTGTGATATCAGAACTTGATAAAAACCTGTGGCGCATATAACCGGAGAAGTTTGAAAAGAGATTTTTAGATACACTTTTTACCCTTCCGGATTTATAAATTATGTTTCCGAATTCATTTTACTATTTAAAGAGAAAGACTAATGGCTTCTGTTGTCACTATAGGTAAACCCTTAAAACTGAACCTGAGGTGGTTTTTCGGATTTCTCCTATTATGAAGATATTACTTGTTTTCGTTTCCATGTTGGGAGCAGTTTGTATAGGAGAAATTTTGGTTCGGGTTTTGCCTTTGGAGACGAGTTTCAGTAAATATGACCTTAAATGGGAGCATTGGAGGCTCTGTAAGGCCGGCGGTGCGGATTTTTATACCGACAAGCTCAGCTATCACCCTGATATAGGGTATGAGAAGCCTGAGGCTTATAAGGAAATACAAAGAATTTTGAGTGAAAATAAAGACAGCTTTAAAATTCTTTTTTTAGGGGATTCAGTGACACACTGGGGCGCATATGTAGAGTATTTTGAAAAACTGGCAAAAGGCGATTATCAGGATGGCAGTATCGAGATGGTAAATGCCGGAACAATGGGGTATGATATGAGCCTTGTTTACCGCTATCTTAAATTCAGAGGTCTCAAGTTGCAACCAGATTTGGCGGTTATCCAGTTCAATCCCAATGATTTTGTAAGCACTCCGGTTATTATAAAAGAAAATGACAGTTGGTTTGCATATGACCGAAGGGAAATTCACAGGTTTTTAAGTCCTTTTCTGTTTTCCCGGTCAAAACTTTACAGGACTATTTTCTTGCGAGCGATGGCTTATTCCGGATTGCATGATGATTACAAAAACAATGTTAAGGAACCGTTAAAGAACATTAAATCTCTTCTTGGGAAGCATGGGATTCCTTTCTATGTATTATATTTTCCGCCTCTTGTTGAAGAAAAACCAGATTGGGCGGAAAAATTCCACAGGTATTTTTATGAGATTGTTTATGAGATTGATCTTTGGCCGCACCTTATTGAACTGGTAAAAGAGCATCCGGTATCTTCTCTGGAAGGGATTAGCTATGATATATATCATCTAAATGATAAGGGACATAGAATTGCTGCTGAGGTCCTGTTCAGGAGATTAAGCCCGTTTTTGGCTTCAGAGATAAAGAATAAGGATAAGTTTAAAGGTAAAGGGAAATAATTTGAGCTTACAGAAAAGCATTGAAATTCTGAGGTTTTCTTTCCTTCCCTCAGAACAAACTCGGCAACCTTTGAAGTACGGACTCTTTAAATTTTTCACGGGGTGTTTTTAGGGTAATATTGAAAATATTAATAACAGTGTAAGCAAAGACTTACTCACTTCTGAATGACTGAAGTAGTTTTAATCAATCCTCCGGATTTTATTAAGGGAGAGGGTAAATTTTTTTCAAAATTTCTTTCAAGAGAGAAGATCCTTCCGCCCCTGGGACTGGCTTACATTGCTTCTGTCCTAAAACAAAACGGGATAAGTGTAAAAATAATAGACATAAATGCGCTTGGAGTTCCCGGCAAAAGATTGAAAGAGATTTTAGTAATGATGAACCCTTCTATAGTGGGGATTACCTGCAATACTTTTACCTTTCGTGCCGCCATGGATACAGCAAGAATAGTTAAAGATTCTCTCCCGGGGGTTTTTCTTGTTATGGGGGGGCCTCATATTACCGTTTTAGGAGAGGAAACACTGAGATATCATAAGGAAATAGATTGCGGGATCGTATCCGAAGGAGAGGCGCCCATGCTGGAGGTTGCCAGGGAATATCTTTCCGGAGGAAACTGGTGTGCGACCGATAATATTATATACCGGAAAAACGGTTGCGTAATTACAAATAGAAGAAATGACAGGCCTGCTGAAGTCAACTCCATTCCCATGCCAGCCCGGGAACTTCTTCCTGAGAACTCTTATCGCGAGTTCTTTTCACATGGAAAAACTACCAGCCTGGTTACTTCCAGAGGATGCGCTTTCGCATGCGCGTTCTGCGCAAAATGGCTGAAAAGCGGATTACGGCTGAGGTCCCCTGAGAACATAATTCTGGAATTGGAAAAGCTGGTAAACGGGTGCGGGTATAGGAATATTATTTTTTATGATGACACTTTTACTGTATCGGAGGATAGGATAAGAAAATTATGCAGATTGATTATAGGCAGGAGACTGAAATTCAGATGGAGCTGTTTTACCCGGGCAGACCGTATAAATCCGGACCTGCTACTGGATATGAGAAAAGCAGGCTGCCGAAGGGTATCACTGGGTATTGAATCCGCTTCCCAAAGAGTGCTGGATAATCTGAAAAAGGGGATAAGTATGGAGGATGCGGCAAGAGCAGTCAGGCTTATAAGGGAAGCTGGAATCCAGTCTGTTGCTTACTTTATGTATGGGTCACCCGGAGACACTCCCGGAACAATGAAACAGACCTTCAGATTTTCCCGGGAACTTCAGCCGGATTATGCTTATTATTCAATTACCATACTGCATCCCGGGACAGAGTTATACGACTATGCCGAAGAGAGAGGGTATATATCCAGAGATTACTGGAGGCAGTATGTAGAGCGGAACGGAAGTTTCCCCGGCCGGCCTCCTTATCTTATTGAACGGGGTGTGACTCCGGAATTTCTTGAGAGATTTCAAAGAAATTCTTACTTGTTTTTTTATATGCGACCGGGTTATATTTTAAAAAAGATTTTACATAATAAAGGGAAAGAAAGCATTAAAGTTTTTTTTAAGGTATCCAGGATTGCTTTTGCTCTGGCAGGAAACTTTATATACTTAAAGATACTCAGGATACTTAAAAAAGGTAGCCTGAAAGGAGCATAAGCACAGTATCGGGGAGTTTAAGATTTTTACTATAGAAACTAAAATACTTTAAATGAGATATATAAAGGCCATTTTATTTATATCAGTACTGTTTTATCTTGTCGGGATCTTGGATATTAATTTTCACGGCGCCGATGAGCCCATTTATTTCGCCTATACTGCCAGCTTAATTGATGACGGAGATTTAAATATTGTTAACTACTACCCTGCGCATACATTAATTGTAAGCCCTACATATAACTTTCCGGCAGCTACCAGCCACGGGGGGGTGGTTCTGTGGGCCCCGTTTTATACGTACGCCCGCACACTGTACTCTGCGGCAGTAAGACTTGGTATCCCCGGTATTGCCTCTGCCGGGCTTGAGAAGTTAAGCAAATGTGTGCTCTCATTCAGCAACCTTATTGCGGGAATCCTTTTTATTGTCTTTACTTTCTTTCTTGAATCGGGGTGCTTTATAAAAAAACATGTG
>PWOI01000066.1 GCA_003557485.1 Elusimicrobiota bacterium
CCTTTCCCGCGGGCGCCCCTACCTGGGGATATGCCTGGGGATGCAGATACTCTTTTCCGAGAGCCTTGAGTACGGGCATCATAGCGGCCTGGATATAATTCCCGGAAGAGTAGGGAAGATAACCGGTGATGTGAAGATACCTCATATGGGATGGAACCGGGTTGAACCGGAGCCGGCCGGCTCGGAGATGTTCAATGGGATCCCGGGCGGGGAGTTTTTTTATTTTGACCATTCGTTCTGCGCGGTCCCGAGGGAACCCGATGCAGTGGCGGCTGTTACGGAATACGGGGGCAGTATTGTCTCCGCCGTATCCGACGGAAAGATATGGGGGGTGCAGTTCCATCCGGAGAAAAGCGCTGCCCCCGGGCTGAAGCTGATAGAAAATTTTCTAAAATTTTCAGAGGAGGCTTAGGGGAATGCTTGCTAAAAGGATAATCCCCTGCCTGGACGTCTGCGGCGGGCGTGTTGTTAAGGGAGTGGAGTTTATGAACCTTCGTGACGCCGGGGACCCCGTTGAGGCCGGGGAGAGGTACTCTTTAGAGGGCGCGGATGAACTTGTTTTTCTGGATATTACCGCAACAAGCGAAAAACGAAGAACTGTAATTGAGCTTGTAGACAGGATAGCGGAAAAGGTATTCATCCCGTTTACCGTAGGGGGCGGTATAGAGAGCCTTGAGGATATAAGCGCAGCCCTTGATGCGGGGGCGGATAAGGTTTCAATAAATACCGGGGCCGTGAGAAACCCGGAGATTCTCAGCAAGGCGGCTGAATCCTTCGGAAGCCAGTGTATAGTCGCCGCTGTTGATGCCGGGAGAAGGGCCCCCGGGCGCTGGGAGGTCTTTATCTGCGGCGGGCGCGAGCCGGCCGGGATTGACGCGCTTGAATGGGCTGTGGAGGTTGAAAGACTGGGCGCCGGAGAGATACTCCTTACAAGTATGAATTCGGACGGGAGACGCGCCGGTTATGATATAGAGTTAACGAGGGCTGTAACCTGTTCCGTGAATATCCCTGTCATAGCTTCAGGGGGTGCGGGGTCAAAGGAACACCTGGCGGAGGTCATTCTTGAAGGGGGTGCGGACGCGGTTCTGGCTGCCTCTATATTTCACTACGAAGAATGCTCTATCAGCCAGGTAAAAGAGTATCTTGCGGGCCGGGGGATACCCGTAAGGATGGTATCCCTCCCCTGAAAACCATAAAATGCGTCGGATAATCAGGCCTGATGAGAAACACTCACGAACTCAGCAGCAAGTTTCGCGTCAAGGCTGCCTTTACGGCACCTATTTTTACATATACCGCCTCGGACTCCTATAATATCCGCGCCTGTCATAGCAATTTTAGGCAAATCTTCAAGTCCGAGGCTCCCTGCAAGGCTGGCATTAAGACCTTGAGCGTGGCAGGAAGATACAAATTCCTTCAGGTAGTCAACAGAAAGGTGCTGAAGCAGGCTTCTGCCATCCTTTATAAGCGTATCTATTAGGCATGTGTCTATTCCGATTTTACCGGCAATTTCAGGCAGCAGAAGAGGATCAAGCGTTGATTTATGCATATACTCTGCGTATACAGCAGCTACTATTTTTGTTTCACTACTTGCAATCCTGACAGAATTTACAACCCAGAAAAGAAGATTTGCGGCCTCTTCCAGAGTACGAACACCCCTAAGGCCCACCTTAACATAATCCGGCTTGAAACAGCAGGCTCCCATACAAGCAAGTGAAACCGTTCCGGGAAGATAAGGCACATCTCCCACTGGAATACTAATAATGGTATTCTTAGGCAGTGCTTCCTGTACCTCCTTAATAATCTTGGGGACAGGTGCTCCAAGTGAGCCCTCTTCCGGATTTTTGATATCTATTACATCAAATCCGATGTTTGAGATCAAAGAGGCTTCTTTTTTATTAATTATTGTTATGAGAGTTTTCACTAATGATAATTTAACAAAACACTCATTTTATATCAAGCCGAATAATCATATTCTGTTAAGTAATCTTATCAGTCTTCCGACAGGGCAGCTTATTAGTCCTATCCTGTAACCTATCCTGCAACCTCTTATGCATAATTTGGAAAAAATGCAGTACGAACACGGCTTAACCTCCCAATTAGCGAATGGTTTAAGCCTTTCAAGAAGAACCACTATTTCATCTTCTAATATGTTACCCACTTTCAGGTCGTAATCCGCTCCGTTGCAGGGGACCACACTGCCATCTGGTTTTATGCAGGGAAAACTCCCGGGGTAACAGCGACTTGCCTCCACCGGAGGTTTCCTGAGACTCCTCAGAATAAAAGGCTCAATGAATCCCCAGAATAAAGCAGTTTGGAACGAAGAAAAAAGAAAAATCTTTTTCTTTCTTTCGCTCATCCGGCTTGTAGGCATATACACATTAATATCGAATCTTTTTGCGCCAAGAATCTTTGCCTTACGGTATACCTTGAAGAGTTCCCAGTAATTGACCCGCGCCATTACAAAACAGATATCGGCTGTCAAGTTTGCTTCATTTGAATTCCGTAGAACATCAAGCATTTTATCGTAATGACCCCGGTGTGAAAAGATAGTGTCAAATCTGCCATCCGCATCATAGAGAGTTATATTTATTTTATCTACACCTATCTCTTTCAGCTTGCTGATTTTTTCTCTGTCCAGGAGCCATCCGTTTGTGCTTATGTCTACAACCGCTCCTCTATTTTTTGCGTGCTGCAGAAGTTCAAATATATCTTTGCGAACAAATGGCTCTCCACCTATAAAAAGTATCTTGACGGCATCTCTTCCCTCAGTCAGCCTGTCAATGACCTCCATGATTTTTTCCGAAGAGATCTCCCCGGTTTTTTTTCGAGTCGAAGAAATATAACAATGCTTGCATCCAAGGTTGCAGTTAAGAGTAGTTTCCAAGTACACATAAAGAGGCCCGAAAGGGTGCGTAACCGCTGTTGAATTTGTAATTCCGGCCTTTACAGGAATAAAGGGAAGAAGCGTCCTTGATTTGAATTCCATAAGTTCAGGCTTTTCACTGGCATCTTCCGTATCGCGCAACCCATTGCTCGCTACCTCCGGTTTGCCGCAATGCTTTATTATAAGTCCCTTTTTTCTCAATAGCCTTATGAACCTGTGCAGTGTCTTTACGGTGACACCCGACTTTGAGGATATTTCCAGGACCCCCGTTCCGGAGCAGTTTTCCCATACAGTGTATCCTGTTCTATTAAGCTGGTAGAATTTCCAGTCTCCGTCTCTATATAAGTAAAGATAACCCCCGTCTCCGACTTTCCTTTTTTTTACTTCCGGGTTTTTTATGTATATGCCGCTGCTCATCTTATTATCTGAAGTCTGAACATAATATCACCCATTCCATTTTTATGCTTGCTGTATATAAGGGCATTCTTAACGGAAAACCCGTTTTCTGTAATATCCTTTCCGATGCGAGTTCCGGATATATCACCGGCGCTTACGGAAACACCCTTGTTAATCGGGATGTCTACAAAGAAAGACCTGACGGCAAGGTTATTGTCAGATCCGATATTGACATAATTACCGAACGATTTTTCGTTCAGTGGTTGTCTGAATCCGGGTTTGTCAAAACCAAGTGTGAGGTCCACAAGATGGAAAAAATCCGAACCAAGTATATGATCCGGAAAAGTGAAGTCAGAACCTATAACCGGCACTGCTAAGATAAGCACCCCTTCGTCAATCAATAGCAACCTGAATATTTCAAGCAGTTGATTGAAGGAAGCTCCTGAAACGTGTCCAAGCACCTGAAGGCACACTATACACTAGAGAGTTTTCTCAAGCCTATAAAGGTCATCTCTTATATTATCGAAGTTCGCATTTATGCAAATCGAATCAAGCCCGAGCTCTGCGCATTTTTTTTCAGCTATGTGCAGACGGTCCCGGTCAGGATCGACGTTTATTACGACCGGGGCGTTATTAGTGTAAGCTTTCTTAAATATTTCTGACGTTTCTCCGCAGCCGCATCCGTAATCCATAATTAGTCCATTGTGGGTTTCGGGAAGAAAAGAGCGCAACGCATCTAATTCTCTTGCGCGCTTCCCCTTATCCTGAAGTTCAACAAGAAAGTCAGATTTTATGCCCTTGTAGACGTACTCTGAAGAATACCTATTCTCAAAAAATTCTCTCCATTTAATAATATTTTCCGAAATGCTTATGTTTTGAATTTCTGAACTTCGCATTTTATCTTCAAAACCATCTTTCCATAATCCGGATGCGATACCCAGGTATTCTGACGTCATACTGAAAACAGAAGTTTCATATACTTTTACAATAGCCCTTTTGTTAAGAATCCTGTAAGTTTCTATATACTTTGTAATCTCACCGGACCTTAAAAGGTGGAGATCAAGCATAGTTTTCTGAAGACGTCTCTCAAGCTCTTCAGAGACCGGATTTCCGGGGAAATCGTACAGTTTTGCCGGGTCTCCTATGTCTATATCACTTATGGGGACACAGTAAGCGCTATTATCATCCGAAAACCTTTTCAGGCCTCCTGAATCAGTTGTTAGAACCGCAGCCCCCTGGATGCTCGCTTCATCCGCCATAATATTATACCCTTCTCTGAGAGAATATGCGATAAAAGGCATTTTGTGCTTTGCGGCAAGCCTGTAAAGAGCTCTGATACTCTTTCGGGAGGGGTTGGCTACAAGGTGCACTCTCCGCCTTACACTTTCTTCAACAGATGAGAGCATAGTGCAAAGCTGCTTAAAGCAGGAAGTCCCTTCCGGATCATCATCAGCAAAATTTCCGAATATAACCAGGTCCGTATCACTCAACTCCCCTTCGATTCCTGAGAATGCGTTAAGAACCACGTTCAATCCCTTCCAGTGATCAAACCTGGCTCCGGTTACCCAGGTGCTGGTGTTGGGATTTATATCTGTCCAGCTCTCGTTGACAGGCAGTGTTTCCGGTTCAGAGTAGTATTTGCGCATAGTTTTATTAATACTCTCGATTTCCTGTATAGTTTCTTCCCAGGAAAGTTTTATATTCGCACTTGAACAGATATCTATTCCCGATGCCATCTCCTTGAGGGTAACCGGCAATCTTTCTGTAAATTCAGGGACCGAGTAAGGCTGGCATATAATCACATCCGATACGGAAAGAAAGTCAAGATATTCCAATCTAAGGTATTCTGTAAGTGCTTCGGCCCCTTTACATCCTAACCTAATCCCGTCTGTAGCTATATGTAGTCTCCAACATAAAGGCAGCCTTCCCCGAAATGAAGATAAATACTTTATCATAGGCATAACCTGTGGATCTTCAAGAAATACGCACCCTACAGAATTATCCTGAACTATACTACGGTAAAGCCGGGCATTGAGCCGGTTGGTTTCATCAAAACACTTGAGCAGGCGGCTTCCTATGCTGCCCGGCTTTCCCTGTATTAAGTTGTGAATGAGTTTTGTGGCTTGATAAAATTCTGTGTTCAGAGGATAGATAATATGCCATTCAACCTCTATCCCGGCGTCGGAGATCAGAGTGCAGATAGATGAGAGCATTTCGGAAACCCCCCCGCCCCGGTAAGTTGCGCTGAATACAGTAATTTTCTGTTTATTATTCGCTTTCAGGCGAGCGATGCTCTTTTCAATACTGGTTCTAATTGACTCAGCTCTTCCGTGGCCTATCTGGTCGCCTGTCAGCCTTGAGTATCTGTTTAAGCTGAGCGGGGAAACTTCCGAAGAGGGGCGATACCTCAAAGCCTCCCTTACCTCAGAAGGATAAGTATCTGCCAGTTCAAGCAGAGTCTGAAATGCAAACCTCCAATTGCTGTCTGACCTGAAGCTTTTCTTGAAAAAATTTTCTTTTATATACAGAGCGATATTTCTGGCATCACTTCCTGATGATACCCGTGAGAGTTTCTCAACTATAATGCCACTCACGGCCACCTGCAGTCTTTCCTGTTATTCAGGCAGATAGAACGGCTTATCTCACCAGCTTCTGATATAGTCAATTTCTTCAGGTCCTATATTCAAATTATGCAAAGCGGTTCCAAGAAGCACCCCGGAGACGTCCATATGGAACATCTTGCGTATATCATCCATCTTGCCCAATCCTCCTCCAGTGATGATTCTGGCGCCTTTCATAGTACAGAATTCTAAAGAAGAAGTCAGTGCGTCCCCAGGCCCATTCTCAGAACCCACGCCCGAAAGGTCAAGGAAAATGAAATCAACGACTCCAATATTAGTGAAGTAATCAAAAGCAGCTGCTGGCGAAATACCAAATAGTCCGTAAGGATCAAGCAGCGCTCCATCTTTTATGTCAAGACTTACAATAACACTGTGAGGTCCGAAAACGTTAATGGTATCAGAAACAAATTTTCTGTCAGCTATTGTCTCGGTGCTTAATATTATTTTGTCGGTTATGCTGAGAATATTTTCCGGAATATCCTTGAGAGTTTTAAAACCAAGATCAAGGAAGACTTTCATCCCTGTGCGCTCTTTTATACTGCTTACTTTATCCAGGTTAGAGCCTCTGCCAACTATACTGTCAAGGTCTGCGATATAGAGACTGTTCAATTTTAATTTATGCTTGAATGTTGCCGCGATTTTCACGGGTTCAGAAGAAGGGCACAGCGGAGAATTAACCGGGAGGTACTTCTCCCGTAATCCTCCGGAAGCGTGTACCCCTTCTCCGTTTCTGATATCTATTACTGGTATTACGTCCATTTACTGTTCAAAAGAAATGATGCAAAATACGCCCCTTCGTAAAGCGTATAGAATTTGTGAAGGCTCGTAATTATTGCAGCATCGCTCTGGGTATTCTTTACTATCTCTCCAAAATATTCTTGTTTTTCTAATCATCTCTTTTTAACGGGGTAGTTCTTCAGGTTTCAATTACCTGCCAGGAAGATTGTAGCAAAGTACCGGAATTTTTTCATCTTTTTTAAATCTCAGTAAGAAAACCATAAAAGGAAAAATGTGGGAGATAGTAACCCCTTAAAGAAGAATATATCTTTTTTAAGTAGATTGTAAATATATTGGGATACAGACCTATTTATAGGGGAATTCCGGAGGTAAACATTATACTTGCAATAGCAGTATTACCCATAATTATAATTTTTCAGTTTAGCGGGATAAATTCAAATTTCCCCGGGAGTTATGAATCGCCGACACTTCTGATTCTTTTTATGGTATAATCTCAGCAAACCTTTTATATTAAATCACGGATGCGGGTTTATGGTGGGAATCTCCGCGAAAACGAGTTATAATTTAATAAAAGAGGTATTTTCCTTCACGGTACCGGACCGGATGATAAGAGTAAGTCTTCCTAAACCGTTATCTTATAATGATATTTAACCTCATGTATATAAACGAGTCGATAACTCTCTCACGCCTTTTCCTTCTATCCTATTATACCCCTGCATCCGCTTTCCGTTACAGAGGGGTAACTGGCGGCAGCGTAAGGGGATTATCAGATAAAACCGCAGAGACCGCAAAAAGAAGTTATAGTTGCGAAAACGGGGGTAATGTCCCGGAATAAGAGGAATACCGGCGTGGAGTCCCCGGGATCTTTACGCCGCCGAAACCCCGGAAACGGGGGAAAGGAGAAGGGCCTATGGATATGGCAGTCAAACTGGCGGGTCTTTTCTTAGGGGTTTTATTGAGGACGTGGCTTCCTTTCAAGCGGAAGATGAAACAGGGGAAGATAAACGGGTTTGACAGAAAATACCTGAAACAGGCTCTCAGCGCCTCAGGCGTTGCGGTTATAGCGACCCTCCTTCTTATCCCGCAGTACGGATTCGATTCCTACTCAGTCTCCGACCTTCGGTCTGGGATCACGGTGTTTTCCGCTGCCTTTGCCTTCGGTTTCGGGGCAAATACCCTGATAAACGAGCTGCTGAAGTGGCAGGAGAAGAATAATGTCCCGGCGTAGTTCACTGGTGATCGGCGCGGCCCTTCTCTTTATCCCTTCAGCGGCATCGCCCCGGCCTCCCAGGATATCGGGGAATTTTGAGAGGGGATCAAGGTATGCTGTGCCGTATGACGAGATAGGGCTGCCTTCAGCGTGGGCGGTGCTCCCGGAGGAGTTCGAACAGGAGACCTGGGCCTATGAGTACAATAAAGGTTATTTCCAGGTTGCCCAGAGGGTAAACCCGCTCTTTAGATACAGCGCGCGGCTTAGCTGGAACAGTAAGGATTTCCCCTGGCAGGAACCCGAGCTCAATAATAAAAACACAATGTGGTACTACCGGGCATACTGCTGGCTGACCTTCTCCAGGGAGCTGGCCCTGCGCCTGGAGTACTATATAAGAGACCAGAGGTATGAGATAAGGGACTGGGATAATATGACCCATGTTCCGAGCATGCAGCTCAGATGGGATATAGACAGGGAGAGAAAACGAAGGGCCAACCTTTTCCTC
>PWOI01000093.1 GCA_003557485.1 Elusimicrobiota bacterium
AATTATCGACGAGAATCTACCCCTTTTTTTTATCAAAGAACACGCCTGGGGTGAAAACACCGAAAATTGACACTACCCAAAACCTTTCTCGTCAATCCAGATTGGGGCAAAAGTCTTTTTTTATGCCTTCTATCTATTGTCGATGGTTCTTTACAGCGAAAATGCCTCAAATAGTATAGCTCCTTGAAAATAAAAAAAAAAGAAACTATAATCCGCATACAGACGGTTTCAGTATAAGGGCAGGTTCAATTTTACCTGAAAGAACAATGAATGACAACTCCACTGCAAAAGCACTAAGGCTTTCAATAATAGACGGCTCCTTTTCTGCCATAATGGCTTCCCTGTGCGGGGGAATATTTCTTATGGGTTTTATTTTAAAAGTCCTTGATGCCGATGCGGGAAAAGTAGGAATAATCGCTTCACTGCCAATGTTCGCTAACATCATACAGCTTTTCGGTTCATATATAATAGAAAAAACCGGAAAAAGCAAGCCGCTATGCGTAATATCGGTAGCCCTAAGCAGGGCCCTATGGATTCTTATAGTTCTCCTTCCTTTCAGAATATTTGCACCTGTTGCAGATTACAGGATCTGGATTGTTGTTTCCGTAATAGGACTCTCAAGCCTTTTTGCTTCACTTGCTGGGGTGGGTTGGACTTCCTGGATGAGCGAGATTGTTCCTGCAGATATAAGAGGAACCTATTTCGGCAAAAGGAATATGATAACTTCTTTTTTCGGAATGGTTTTTGTCCTGCTTGGAGGCTGGTTTATCAATTACTGGGAGTTAAGCAGGCCTGACAACCTTCAGGCAGGTTTCGTCATTGTATTTGCCGCGGGTATAGCTGCGGGACTCTCTTCCGTTATTTTCCTGCGCTCGGTTCCTTCAGCTGCCGCGCCCAACATAAACAAACAGGAAAAGGTTTCCTTATCCAGGTTTTTGCTGCCGCTTCGCGACAGCAATTTCATAAAGCTCATATTATACGTCTCTGTTTGGATCTTTGCCATAAATCTGGCAGCCCCTTTTTACGGTGTATATATGATAAATATTTTAAAGATTGATTTTTCAACTCTGACAATTTTCGGAACCGCGGCCACTGTTGCGACTCTTTTAATGATGAAAATTTGGGGGCCTATTACAGACATGCTGGGAAACAAACCCGTGGTCATACTTTCAAGCATTGTTCTGGCTGCCGTTCCCTTTCTGTGGCTGACGGCAGTTCCCGGTATCTATTACATCCCGGTTATGGCGGCACATATACTTACAGGCGCTTTTATGGCAGGCGCCGGGCTTTCGCAGTTCAACATACTTATAAAACTTTCCCCCCAGGCGGGACGCTCGGTCTTTCTTGCTCTCTATGCAGCTGTTACGGGATTTACAGGAGCAATAGCCCCTCTCGCCGGAGGAACCCTTACCGGCATATTGGGAAATTTTTCTCCCGTTATACTGGGCCGGACTCTTACGGAACTTCACCTGCTATTTGTGATATCCTCTATTCTTATTCTACTGTCTGTGGTTTTTGCTTCACGAATAAATGAAGAAGGAAGCGCAACGCCTATGGCGGTGGTTCTGCAGCTTAAAAACGATCTTAATCTGCAGTCCGGCATATCGGGAGCGGCCGATTTTGTTCTCGTCCGGGCCGCAAAAGGAGAGAATATTTTAAAGAAACTGGACAAAAAAACTGACGATCTGGCAGAGAAGTCAGAAAAGACAATAAGAAAAGCACTTGAAAAAGGGGAAAAATTTATAGAAAAACCGGCAAGAAAAATAAAAGATTTTCTTGATGACGATAAAAAATAAAGGAGAAGAAAAAAATGAACGCATTTATTGAAGTATTCACCCATCTTGCTGTAACCTCATTCACTCAAGTTTCGGAACTTCTTACAACCTTCGCGCCCAAGGTTCTTTTTGCACTCGGGATAATTGCTTTTGGGTGGCTTTTCGCGATTATTATAAGAAAACTTGTATCAAAAGTTCTGAAAATGCTTGGCTTTGACGTTTTTGCGGAAAAGTTCGGACTGAAAAAAATTCTTGAAAGGGGAGGAATAACAAGGACCCCTTCATCTATAGCAGGGCTGTTTTTCTACTGGCTAATTCTAATTAACACCTTCATAATGGCTTCAGATGTAATGAATATAGGGTTTACATTAGACCTTATGCGCCAGACAGTAATATACCTCCCAAAAATAGCCGTTTTCATAATGATTCTTTCCATTGGTATTGCAATAGGAGGATTTATTGACAGGCTGGTATACAGGGCGGCCCTCCTTGCAAAGATCCCTTTCAGCTTCTTTGCGGGAAAAGCGGCAGGCTATATGACAGTGGCTCTTTCATTTGTTCTTGCCCTGGAGTATATTGGAGTTTCAAGATCTGTTTCGGCTCAGCTCTCCGTAATAATTATAGGGTTAATTCCTCTTCTTCTTTTTATAATGCTTTTCACCGGAGGAAGAGACGCAATTGCCAATATAACCGCTTCCAGGCTTATACACCGGGAATATAAAGCGGGAGATGTAGTAACAGCTGAACTTTTCTCGGGAGAAATAACAAAGATTGATCTTTTTGCTGTGACAATCAGAGATAAGAATGAAGAGCTTATAATACCCACTTCAACATTTATACAGCTTATTATAAAAAGAAAAAGGGGCTGACAGAAAGCTTCTTATAGTACGGAAGAATCGCTTCTTGAAGCTGCTTCCCGCAGCAGGTTTTTAAGAAAAGTTTCTTTACTGACTGTTCCCGCTTCGCCTTCACCAAGTTTTCTTACAGAAAGGGTCCCTTCGGCAACCTCCCTGTCACCGGCTACGGCCATATACGGAACAAGTTTTTTTCTTGAAAGCCAGATTTTTTTTCCGAGTTTCTCTTCCTTTAGATTGACCTCTACACGAAGGCCCTCTTTAATCATCTGCTCTTTCAGCCGAATGCAGTAATCAAAATGCTTCTCGCCTATGGGTATTATTTCAGCCTGGACAGGCGCCAGCCAGAGCGGAAAACGCCCCCCGTAATGCTCTGTCAGAACTGCAAAAAATCTCTCCAGCGACCCGAAAACTGCCCTGTGAATCATAACGGGCTGTTTTCTGGATCCGTCCGGAGCGGAATATTCCAGTTTAAATTTTTCCGGCACGTTAAAATCAACCTGTATGGTTGAACACTGCCACAAGCGCTGAAGACTGTCTTTTATTTTTATATCTATCTTAGGTCCGTAAAAAACACCCTCTCCCGGATCAATTTTATAATCCAGGGAAATTTTCTCGAGCCCTTTTTTAAGGGCATCTTGGGCCCTCTCCCAGTTTTCATCCGTTCCCACATGTTTTTCCGGGCGCGTGCTTAAAAATACTTCGTATTTGCTGAAACCGAAAGTACTTAGCATATCCACGGTAAATCTCAATATTGATTCTATCTCTCCGTCAAGCTGACAGGGACGGCAGAATATATGGGCATCATCCTGGGTAAAACCCCTGACTCTCATCAGGCCGTGAAGCACCCCGGGTTTCTCATACCTGTAAACTGTACCCATCTCTGCCCATCGTATAGGAAATTCCCTGTAAGAATGAACGGTGTTTTTATATACAATTATGTGGCCGGGACAGTTCATAGGTTTTAAAATATATTCTTCCCCTTGCTCGATATCCATAGCAGGGAACATATTCTCCCTGTAGAAATCAAGATGTCCCGAAGTCTTCCATAAATTGCTCCTGGCTATATGAGGAATATTTACCAGTTCGTAGCCGTTCTGAAGGTGACGTTCTATCCAGAAATTCTCTATTACCCGTCTGACAGCGGACCCTTTTCCGTGCCAGTATACAAGGCCGGCTCCCGCCTCCTGACCGTGTATACTGAAAAGATCAAGTTCTTTTCCGAGCTTGCGGTGATCCCGCTCTTTGGCCAGTTCTATTCTTTTCAGGTGGTCATCAAGTTCTTCTTCGGAAAAAAAAGCGGTTCCGTATATCCTTGTCAACATAGGATTTGTCTCGCTTCCCTTCCAGTAAGCTCCCGCTATGTGGGTAAGTTTGAAATTTTTTATATCGGAGGTTTTCTCCATATGGGGCCCCCGGCAAAGGTCCCTGAATTCTCCGCTGGTGTAAACGCTGACCTCTTCCCCTTCAGGGATCTCATTTATAAGCTGCAGCTTGTAAGGCTGGTCCTTGAACTCTTTTAATGCATCTTCTTTTTTCAGAACTTCTTTTTTAAACGGCAAGTTCCCGGCAGATATTTTTTCCATTTCACCGGCAATTCTCTTGAGGTCTTCTTCGGAAATCTTTTCCGGTAATTCAAAGTCATAGTAGAAGCCGTCTTCCGTTGACGGACCTATACCAAGCTTGACATTGTCAAACAGACGCATTACCGCATGTGCCATTACATGAGAGGCAGAATGCCTTAATTTTTCAAGTTCAGTGTTCATTAGTTTTAACAACAGGTATGGTGGGCGGTACTGGACTCGAACCAGTGACTCCTTGCGTGTCGAGCAAGTACTCTAGCCAGCTGAGCTAACCGCCCACAAAATGCTTTTTCAAAATCTGATTGTTTTTGCTGGAGGCGCGGGCCGGATTTGAACCGGCGAAATAACGGTTTTGCAAACCGCCCCCTTAAGCCACTTGGGTACCGCGCCGAAAATTAAATCCTGGTGCCGAGGGCGGGATTTGAACCCGCACGGGGGTCGCCCATACGGTCCTTAACCGTACGCGTCTGCCAGTTCCGCCACCTCGGCTTTTATCAGTTTTATGCTATATATTATTAAATATCAGGGTACCTGCAACGGGGGCAGTTCGTCAGCGGGCGCTTCTTCTTCAAAAGGCGTTACATCGTCAAATTCATCAAAAGGAGGCCTCTCTTCACGTGGATGTCCGTGAGGAACCGGATCCCGAACTCTATCCATTAACGAAGTCTCAGTGATAGTCCCCATAGCTAAAAACAGCGATGTGGCAAAAAATATAACAGCAAGCGTAGTCGTAGCTTTTTTCAAATACTCCCCTCCGCTTGGCGTTGACAAAATATCGTCCATGCCACTGCCTCCGCCGAACATACCTGACAGACCGCCACCGTGCCCGTGCTGCAGAAGAATAATCAGCACAAGCAAAAGTGCTGCAGTTATATGTATAATAGTAATTAGTGTCAGCATATCAACGCTTTTATATCAAATAAGTTTTTTTTTGTCAATTTACTGTAATTTCTCAGCGGCCGACTGCAACTATAAGAACGGCCCTGAAAACCTGGTGAGGTATCAGAGACAGGTTAAATGTTGTAAGAGTAAGATATTCGTTTTTTCCAAGAGTAATTGTTTCTATTTCCGCGCCAGATGAAGTCAGATTATCTATCTCCCTGTCCAGTATTTCAAGCGGAACATCTTTTACTCCTATCGTTTGCAATACGGAAATAAATTTCTCCCCTATTTTTTCAGGAACCCGGTTCGCGTTTCTTCTGAAAAAATTATTGGTATATATTATCCTTTTATTTTCATCCGCAACCGCAACGCATAAAGGCACATTATCAAGAAGCCTTTTTGCAAAACTGAACGCCTTGCTTTCCCCTTCTGTAAAAAGTTCCATATTAATAATATTGAGTCTGCTTATTTTTGCAACAATATCATTGCGGCTGTTAAAATCAACAATCTTAAAATTTGATATTCTTCTTATTTCAAGAGCTTTTACAGCATTTTGCAGTATCTCGGGCAGGCGTGAAAGGTCTTTCGGTTTCATTATGTAGTCGTCGGCACCCAGGCGCATTGCTTCAACAGCTGTTTCTTCATCACCTTTTTCAGCCATAACAACCACGCTTATATTATCAAAAAACAGCTTCAGTTTTTTAAGCAGCTCAAGGCCCTGCTCAACCCCGTTGTCAAAATCTATTATGACTATATCCGTCATGCACCTGCTGAGTATCCTGAAACAGTCTAAATAACTATCGCAGAATTCTATATTCCAGAATCCTGGCGTAAGCAGGTTTTCAATCTGAGACTTCAAATCTTTATTTCCTTCAACCAGAAGGATATTGCAAATTTCGGTGGTATCCCTGAGCTGTTTAAACTTACTGCTGGCCCTTTTAACTGATTTTTCTATTACAGTTTTTTCAAAAGGCTTCTTTATATAATCAACAGCTCCGGACTGCAAAGCTCTTACTGCTTTTTCGTATTCCCCGTATCCGGTTATTGCTATAGGCTGGGCTATGGGACGCATATCTTTGAATATCCGTATAAGTTTATTGCCCCGAACGTCAGAAAAGTGATAATCTATAATTGCTATACCGGGAAGGTCTTTTTTGAACTTGGTAAGAGCCGTCGCGGCATCACGGACGGGAATGGGAGACATATCAATTCCTTTAATTATTTTAGTAAGGATTTTTACTGTATCCCGGTCGTTATCTGCTAGCAATACTTTTTTGTGCTGGTTCATTCTTTTACAGCGGCAAAAAAAAAGGCCGCCAGGAAAAATATCCGGCAGCCCGGCCGGCATAGGAAAAACTTCCCTTAGCCCCGGCAGCTTTGTGTCTCCGCCTTTTGGCGGATTTACCTTTATCGCAAAATTACATCAGGTTAACTTTATATTCTTAATTATAATACAAAAACCTGATATTTTCCACTTCACCCGCATTTTCCAAAGAAATTACAGTTTTTGCAGTGTTCTCCTCTTACAGCCTGAAACTTGCCGGCTATTATTCCTGAAATAAGGCTTTTTATTTTTATCCGGGCATGTTTCATGGTTGGAACGGGTTTTATCTCTCCGCTTTTTAAAAAATATATCTCAGCCCGGTCCGGTTTCATTCCAAATACTTCTTCAAGCGCAGTAGTGTATATTCCGGTCTGAATACCGTACTTTGCAGTATCCTGCGTAAGGGAAGCCTTATAATCTATCAGAACAGGCTTTTCTTCCGGGCCGTCAAGACGGTCAAAGGTCCCGTTGATATAGGTGTCGTCAATTTTAAGGACAAATGGCTTTTCAGTAAAAATCACTCTTTCCCCGGACGGGAGCATTTGGGCCTCCATTATTTTTTCAACGGTCTCCCTTATCTGATCAGCATAATACTTATTATAATCGCTGCTTTCTATTCCGGAAGATAATATAAGAGAGGCTGTCTTTTCAATCATTTTCTGGACTGTGTCAAGCCCACCCAGCACATAATACTCTTCAAGCATGCGGTGCAGAGCCGATCCGAAAAGAGATGGTGAAAAAACCCGGCCGGGAGAAGGCGGCCTTATATTTAGCCGGTAAGAATAATAGTACTGCCTGGGGCATGTGCCGTAGGTTTGAAGCTGGGTAACGCTGAACTCCGAAGGCGCCTGCCTTGTTCTATAAAAACCGGGTACGCCCAGAGTCCCGGAAATCTTAAGGAAATCTTCCATAGACTCAGGTGAAAGGGACTTTTTAGAAGGCATATCTTCTGAGACAGCCGGCGTAAATTCCTTAACCAGCGCAGCGTATTTATTAAGTTTCTTTTTCAGTAAGTACTTTCCTTCTTCATTTTCTTCAAGGAAATACTCCATAAACATTGAAATTTTTCCATTTTTATTCCTGTGCCCGGAAATCACAAGATTTTTTATCGCCCTGGTCATTGCAACATAAAGAAGCCTCTGTTCTTCATTCTTATGAGAGGCGCCGAGACTCTTCTCAACTTTCTCCCTGTACTCAGAACCCTTGGTTGTATCCTTGATAATAAGCCCTGTATCCGGATTGAAATGAAAGTCCGCAGGCTGCATCCTCCCGGGAAAATTAGACCTTGCCAGATTAGGTATAATCACTGCCGGAAACTGAAGCCCCTTTGCCTGATGGATTGACATAAGCTGCACAACTCCCTCCACCCTGGGCCTTGCCTCGGCTTCGGCAATTGAAGCTTCCTCCAGCTGACGCAGGTATTCAGTAAAGTCTGCAAGAGTTGAAAATATATTCCGTGTCTGAAAATTTCTTGCCTGCCTCACAAACTTCTCGATATTTGACATCTGACGGGATTGCCTGCCTCCTGGCGCTGAAACCGCACGGTAAATTATTCCGCTTTCATATATGAGCCGCTGAATAAGTTCCACCAGTGTTAGTTCGTTTTTCATTTTTCTGGCTTTTTCGATAAAATTCCTCAACATCACTGTTTTTTCATCCGATGCGGAAAGAACGGTTTCATATATAGATCCTTCTCTCTTTTTTTCCGAAGAGAGCGAGGCAATTTCAGAATCTGCGAATGAAAAAGATTCAAGACGCATTACTCTTACAAGAGCTTTATCGTTATATGGATTGTCCGCGCAAGAAAGTAAAGATATTAAATCTTTTATTTCGGGCTGGCTGTAAAATCCTGTACCCCCAACCGTTACTGTCTTTACCCCGGCATTCCTGAGAGCATCCTCATACATCCGGCA
>PWOI01000114.1 GCA_003557485.1 Elusimicrobiota bacterium
GGCGGAGTGCCAGGGCCTGGTGAGAAGCGACAGGAGGTGCTGCTCTCTTCGCAGTTCCAGCTTTGACTGCGCTAACTGCGGGTCAGTAACTATAAACACCGCGATTGAGCGCATCACGTATGGCTGATATGAGCTTATTGCTCCGCAATGTTGCTGCGGTGTACCCGTCCACTTCTGTCTCAACAACCGCTTCGGGGGTATAAAGGTCACTCAAGTGTTTCTCAAGGTTTTTCCCTTCGAGATGATTTAATGCCTCCTGGTACTGCTGGATAACGGAGCGGTACGGCTCCTCTTCTGCTTCTAAGTTGTAGTTCTCATCTCTGCGCAGATGCCTGAAAGAAGCTTCCTTTACAACCCCGTCTTTTAGCCTAAACTGTACATTAACCTGTATGCTGTCGCCATCGATAAAAACACCCCTGTATACCCCACCCTCATATCTTATAGCATCATCCACGAAGCTTTTTTTTTGGCATCCGTGGAACATAAGAGAGAATATTACCAAGACCAAAATTGCCGGTACTCGTTTTATTTTCATATCTCCTTTCTTACTGGGTTTCAACTGCCCAGCTTATCACTCCCGAGAAATCCGCAGCACATAATACAGAACTTTAAACTGTTTAATAATTTATCTGCCGATTTCTCTTTCTTACGGGCATAATTCTTTTGAAAACTCTTCCGGAAATCCCATCCTTCCGCATAAGTACGCCTGCCGGATCTCGTTAATCTTCCAGGGGGCCTCTGAACTTTCACACTCCAAATAAAATTTAAGCCACTGCCCTCTGACGGAATCATCAAGGTACCCTTCTTCAACCACCGTAACTCTTGAATTTAACGGAGCCTCCCCTCTATCGTGCTTCATCACAATACTGGCGAACCTTGTATCTGTAATACTGCGATACTCCTGAACAACCATAATCGGATGATACACCCATTCTTCTCCATTCTCCGCTGCAGCAGATATTTTTATATTGAATTTCTCAGTTTCTAAATTATTGTATGAAATTACAGGAAATTCATCCGGTCTTTTATACTCGGCAGCCGTACGGCAGGATATAATTGCCGGAAGCATTATAAGTATAGAAATAATTAATTTGTCCATTTTCTCCCCAATTTCAATTAACCGGATAGTGACACAATTTATTACAGAAATCTTCTATATTTTTTATTGTAGGTTTCGTCTGAAATTATGTCAACTATCGGCCTATTTCATTTTTCCTGAAAATTGACAGAATTACTTAATTCTAATGCAATTTCAGCAGTGCCGTGAGGGGCTGTCGTAAGGCTTTAGGGGTTTTGCAAAGCCCCCTGTAATACAGGAGAAGGCATGGAAGTTCCTTCAAAAAACCATTATGTCTGGAAGGCTCTGTTCAAAGGCGATAAATCTGTGGAATTATCGTTTTTAGACGCCCAAATATTATTACTGCGACTTCTTACGAATGCGAACAAATCAAACGACCAGGCAGTTCAAAAAGATATTGCCGCAATAATATCCTAACACTACTTAAGGAGTAAAGAATGAGCAAATATATTTTTTCAATAGCAGGGGCCTCGGCTAAAATAGCATCAGAACAAAACCTTGTTATTGCAGGTGATGAAAAAGCGTTGAGCAAATTGCCTCAAGGCTCATGGACCGGAGGCACTATCCCGTTTTTTGTGGTGATGAGGCGGCGAATTTTCACAGGAAAAGGTATTTATTACGGAATGGCCCGGTTGAGTTGAAGACGCATCCGTTACGGTATATAAAGCTGAGACACTGCCCCGGTTATACAACGACGTCCCGGAGCAGGGGTTTGCATTTGCAATGATTCCGGGTACGAGCAAAACACTTTTGTCGTTTGCGGTGGAAGCGCCGAACTATGACAAATTCGGTATCGCCCCCTGCTGTGATTAATCACGGGAATAAATCTTGAGAAAATGGGCAAGACCACCCCTAAAGTCTATCTCGGTGAAACCGGAGAAACAGTAGAGGATGGGTGTGTGGCTATGCATGTGAGATTAAAATCGGGGAAGGTAGCCGATCTGGGAATCGTTAATGTTTTCAAGCAAGGCGAAGAGGATTCCAAAAAATTTAACACAACAGGATTCACAGTCACGGAAGCTATCATAAACGGCGAACGCGAGAATTTCGCGGATTATCTCAAGCGAATCCAGGCTGACACCAAATTGCCGCTGGTGGCGGCTTATATGGGGGCAATGGTAAACATCAGCTTCCAGAGTGTTGATATGAACAAAAAAGAAGTAACCTTTTATGCGCCGAACTTCACTGGAATTGAGTATAAATCGGCAGCGCCGATAGAGGATTATGTACAGGAATTTACCGGGCATATCCCGGATGCAATAGAAGAAGTGGCTTTTTCCTGTAATTGCATTCTTAATTACTTGTATTCAGAACTTGAAGGCAAAAAAACCGGGGCGTTTATGGGACCAGTCACCTTCGGTGAAGTAGCCTATCAATTACTTAATCAAACTCTGGGTTACCTGAAAATTCAAGACGCAGTCTTATAAGATTTTAAATCCTCTCAAAAATTCCGGAGGGGATAATCTTCAGGATCCAGGCTATTAATCTCCAGCGACGAGTGATATATGCATGTCTCTTTTTCTTCTTTATCGCATTGTAGATTTGCCGGGCTGCTTTTTCTGCCGGCGCAGCCCAATATATCCCATCTCCCTTGACCATATCCGTTTCCACAAAACCGGGTTTTATATCGGAAACTGCAATCGGTAAGCGCAGGCCTTTAATCTTTTTTCTGAGCCCTTCCATATAATTGGCTTCAAATGCCTTTGAAGCATTGTAAGCTGGTGACTCTTTCCCCCCGCGCAGCGCTGATATGGAGGATATACCGACAAGATGTCCGGATCCCTTTTCAATAAAGTGCTCAATTGCAACATTAGCAATTGCGGCAAATCCCGTAACATTCGTTTTGATTGTTTTATGTTCAATATTCCAGCTAAGACTATCATTGGCAACACCTATACCTGCACTTATTACGATAAGATCCGCCCCATTCATTTTTTCAATTAAGCCTGCAAGAATTTCCATTCCTCTCTTTGTATCCGTTACATCGATATACTGAACAAATAGATTTCCATTTATTTCACTCCTTATTGAATGAAGTAAATTGACTCTTCGCGCCATGACTCCAACTGCATATCCTTTCGCGGCCAAAATTTTGGCTAATTCGCGCCCGATCCCTGAACTGGCTCCAACTACAATTGCTTTTTTCATAAACTTTCTTATAACTCTTACATCCTGAAAACTTGCTCTGTTTTTTCTTTTCTCTTTAAACTAAATTTAAGCTTGTAAGAAAATTATGTTTTATTTACAAACTGGCAAAACTGTAAAAAAAACTTAATCCGAACTTGCGCTTCTATTTCATGTTTAACTTTTGATGAATTACCTGAGCCGGTATTATTCACACCTCTCAGGACTGGCCAAATTCAATATCGGAAACAGCAACAGGTTCTCCAGCAGAATCCAAATCTTTTTTTCCGGTAATAAGTGACACCGTAATTAGAATTATAAAACTTTCGCTACGCTAAACGTTCCGCTCTTCGCTGTCGCTCATCACTCCTCGATTTATACCCACCCGCCACCGTTAAGAACCAACCCCTTTTCCTCAAGTCTGCCCGGGCGGGGGCGGGCAGGCCGAGGAAAACTCAACAGTTTTTACGGTCTTTTTTATTTGAGGAAGGTGTTTCTTCTTTTTCAATCTTGGTTACTACACGGTCAAAATCAGAGATGTATTTTTTATCCTGTTCCTTCCTGTATTTTTCAAATTCCTTTTCAGCCTTAAGCGCAGATTTTTCCGCGCTTACCTTTCCAAGGTGGGTAATAAGATCTCTTTCACTCAGTTGCAGGAAATGATCCAGTTTTTCAATCCAGTCAGCCATCTTCATCAGGCGGCCCGTTGAAGCCTGCAACTCCGCAAAATCCAGAAACAATGAAACTATCAGGTTTAGCCGTTTTATCTCATCTTCAGCAAGATAGTTTTTAGCCACCTTGATATCTTGAGTAGTGATGTATTTTCCATTGAAACTCGTAAGCCCCATTAATGGTTTGGTGCTGTCAGCTCTCTTTTCGATAATTTCCGCTGCTGTATGTCCGTGAACTGCATAATGCATCTTATTCTGGACTGTCGCGAAAAACTGCTCTGTAAGCTTGGCGTCTTTCCTGTAATCTATGCTCGTAGCGTAAATATCCGTAACCTTCTGATAAAAATTTCTCTCGCTGCTTCTAATGTCCCGAATCCGCTGAAGCAGTTCTTCAAAATAACGGGAGCGCGCTCCCTCCTGTTTCAACCGTTCATCATCTAAAGCAAAACCTTTGATAATGTATTCCTTCAACCGCTGAGTGGCCCATATCCTAAACTGTGTCCCTCTAATTGATCTAACTCGGTAGCCCACGGAAATAATTACGACTAGATTATAGTGTTTTACCGAGTATTCCTTCCCGTCAGATCCAGTTCGTCGGAATTCCCGACATACTGATTTCTCATCAAGCTCCTTCTCCTTGAAGACATTTTGTATATGCTCGGTAATGGTTGAACGTCCCTTGTCGAACAGTTCAGCCATCTGATCCTGAGTTAGCCAGACTGTCTCATCTTCCAGCTTGACTTGTATTCTTACCTGACCGTCTTCGGTTTTATATAGCATTACCTTAGACTGATCATATTTCTTTTTCATCTGAAAGTTCCTTTTTCAATTTCTGAAGAAGCTCATCGCTTCTGCGGAAATATTCTTGAAGCATTTCAACGAATTGAGCTTTTGAATCACAGGTGTCCGGTAAAAAATAGCGAAAACTTCCTGTAACTGGCACACAACATTTGACAATATACCACTTTTTTTCACGGCTGGAAATTTTCAGCGCAGGCTTCGCTAAACGAGCATGCCTTGGTGAAATTAAATCTTGATATCAATTTTGTTTTTGGACGCTGGTCAAGTCAACATGCTCCAGTAAGTACTCAAAAATACTTTCCGATATTATTTTGTGCCCCTTTTCAGAAGGATGGATCCAGTCGTCCTCATTTAATCTCCATGCCGGGTTGTCAATATTTTCAAATCTTCCGTGGAGATCGAGGCAATTAATTTTCACCTCATTAAGGAGCTCTCTGATACGCAAATAATGTTGGGTTGTAGTGTCGCTGTAGCGGCTCTTGAAATATGGAATAATAACAGCAAAAGAATCGACCTTTGAATTATCCAGCAGTTTCGCTGTATTAATAAACGCTGAGCGGTTAACTTCTTCTTCTGATTTACTAAAACTTTGTTCTTTGTCCATAATATTCTGAATCAGCGTGACTATAAACCGGTATGCATACGACCTGATGAATAAGGAGGTGTTTACCGGTATTGTAAATATACCGTATGAGTTTCGGTAACATAGATAGTCTCCTTTATCATTCTGAAAAATTATAACAGGATTTTCAAGGTCATTGAGACAGAAGGCAATAATTATCAGATCAGGGTCAAATCCCAGTATTTTATTACGTAGCACTGCGTAATACTGAACAATCCCGTAACCGCCGACGCCACAATTCCATACTTCATAATTATATTTACTGCTTATCGCGTTTAATCTGGTCTCAATGTTTCTTACAAATCCGTTTTCCCCGAAAAAATTACTCTGTTGCGTTATGGAATCTCCTACAATACATATCCTTATGGTATCTGTCGATTTTTCGACTGTTCTCTCCATGTCCTGAAACCCAAGTTTATTACTATTTTCGGAATTAAATTCCCAGCCAAGTAAAATATCATCCGCTGGTTGGAACTGGGCATAATTCCCCGGTGTGTTCAAACCCATGTCGTTCTTATCAGGTTCGAATCCGAAGAGACTGAAATATCTCAGGCCGATTTCCAATATCAGGAAGAATAAACATATCCCGAATGTCGCCCCTGATAAGGCCAAGACTGATTTAATTAATATTTTTTTAATTTTATATTTTTTTTTATTAAGCATAGATCTGGTAGGGAGTAGCCATTAGGCTACCCCCTCCCAACATAACGGCTCGTACCGGCCAGGTAAGCCGCTCCTCGATTGACAGCTAAGCTCTCGCTTTAAGAGTCGCATAATCATACAATAACACTAATCCCTGTTTTCTGAACCATTCAAGGTTCATCACACAGCGTACTTCTTTCCTTTCAACCGATTGCTACTTATTCATTTTAACCCATGTTCTATATGCCCGTTTCTTCCCAAACCCCGCCTGTATCATCTTTCGCTGGAATTTTCCGGGCTTCTTCCATTTCTTCAACTGCATTGACCTCAATCTGCTCCGCACCCAACCATCTAAGTCTCTGAACAAGTATTTGAATTGATGTACCCTAAAGTATCCAACCCAACCGACCAGATACTCGTTGAGTTCGCTGATTATCTGATACATAGATAACGGATTTTCCCGGCGAGTAAGCTCTCTTACCCTTTGCTTGAACAGCTTCCGGGCTTTTCCGCTTACTCTCAGTTTCCCGCCCATTATTCCGAAACTCAAGAACGTCATTTGATTTATCTTGCATACCCGGCTCTTTTTCTTTTTTCACTTTAAGTCCGAGTCTTTCCAGATACCTTATGACACTCTCCATTACCCTGCCGGCTGCTCTTTCGGATTTAACAAGTATCACGAAATCATCGGCCCAGCGACTGTATCTCAGCCCCCTCCTGTCAAGTTCCTGGTCTAATTCGTTCAGGACTATGTTTCCCAGCATGGGTGAAAGCGGTGACCCTTGATGACATCCTTTTTCCGTCTTCTCGTATTCCCCGTCTATAATCACTCCAGATTTCAGTATGCGAGCTATCATCGTCACCAGTCTCTCGTCGGATATCCTCCTTCTTATCAGTTGGAATATGAGATTATGCGGTATCTCCCCGAAGAAATTCTCCAGGTCTATCAATACACACCAATCATACCCTTCTTTTACCGCTTTCTGAACATGTCTTATCGCCTGATGCTGGTTCTTCCCTTTGCGAAACCCAAAGTTCGATTCAGTAAATCCCGGGTCGAATATCTCACCAAACACCGAGTTTATGCTCTGGCTCATTATTCTGTCCATAAGACACGGAATCGACAGGGGTCTCATCTTGTTTGAACCTGCTTTTGGAATCAGCACCCTTTCTGCTGGTTTAATCCGGTATGTTCCTGCTCTTAACTTCTCGTGCAGTATCGGCAGAAGTTCCTCTTTCCTTTCCTCGAACTCCTCTACCGTCATACCGTCTACTCCCGCTGCTCCGGCGTTCTTCTTTACCTGTTGCCACGCCTCATACAGCCGCCCCGGTTCACTTATTTCTTCCAGCACTCGTTCTTGTTTTACCTGCTTCTCCATAACCTCTCTTTCAAGCAATGATTATCGGACTGTGTTGGCCTTTAGGCTAAGTTCGGATACCTATTAACCTTGCAGCCTTTGGCTGTTCGGTATCATTTCACTGATTCAGTACCCCCGTTTAGTTTTCTGAACACTTTTCCACAGCTCTTAATCGACTCATTACCCCGGTTACTTCTGTCTTTCGTTCACGACTTCCCCTATCGTCAATGGCGTTTTGACGTAGCCAGACATCAGGATTTTATCCCAATGTCTAATCGTCAGAGTTTTCTCCTCCGTTCTGTTACCAGACTTCATCGGCTCTGAGTCCTCAGTACTACTCGTGAATCTGCCACCCTCTCCTCCCGTATCGCTTCGGGGTTTCCTTATCAATACCGGTTTTATAACACCTACAGCAACTTTCAGTGTCAGAGTAGTAGGGCTTCCCTGAGTAAGATGTATTGCCTCTCCATATACCGTCCGGCTTCACATCGGTTCGCTTACTATCGGATACCGGGTCTGGCCTAGTCACGACAACTTGACCCGCTCCCCAACGCCATTTAGCCGGTTCGCTGTTCGCTACGTACACGGATTCTGTCTCATGCTTCCTCCAGGCCTGTCATCTCTGACAGTGCCCTTGCCTTGTTGATTTACCTTCCGTCCGATTTCGGCGGTTTACTTCTTTCAGCATATACATCATGTCAGGCGCACGTACACAACTACGGGCTCACGCCCGTAGCATTTTTACAGTTCAAGCTCCGCTTGTCCTCTGTCTTCTTTGCCCTGCATCTCAATATATTTTCTTATCACGCTTTCGTTAATTCCAACCGTTGAAA
>PWOI01000190.1 GCA_003557485.1 Elusimicrobiota bacterium
AGGAGCAAAAAACAGCTTGACGCAACACATAAATACTAATAGAATTTAAATCGGATCTAAACAAAACAGGGGTGGGGAATACTAATTACCCTGCCTGGGGAATATGATGACCCCTGACATATTTGTCCGCCTCTGTAAAATCCCCCATCTGCCTATAATAATTGCCCATCTGCACATGCAAATAATCATTATCAGGATTTTCTTTGAGCGCTTTCTTAAAGTATTTTTCAGCCCTATCATATTCCCCCTCAGAAATCCAATAATTTCTCCAGTCCTGATAGCTCATATCATCCTTATCCGGCAGACTGGATTTCGGAGATTGGCTTTCTAAAGTTTCCTGAGATTTAAACCTTGCGGCTAGATGCATTTTTACAAGACCAAACAGGTTGTAACTCCTGAAATTTTGGAGAAATTTTTGAATACCGGAACCGGGTTCTGCAACATGAAACATATGTGTATCGAAATCATTTATCCCCATCATTGTTATTACAATGTCAGGATTATACTTATCTAACGTTGGTTCTAATTCAGATAATATACGGTTTGTATTCGTGCCTGGCACCCCTTTATCTATCACGCTGAATTCAATATCTAAACCGCTATTGTCAAGAATCTCCTGCAAAAAAGGCGGCCACTCTCCGGCAGTGGTGGATTCCCCAAGGCATAACACGCGAATACTGTCTTTTCTTCGGAGAATTGCCCTGTTCCTGCGTTCCTGAAGACTGAGAAAAACAAATCCCCCAAGGCGCAGCCCGGCTTCAAGAAGTATAAGGGAAACGAAAAGTCCCGCCAGCACAAAAGCTGCCTTTCGCCTAAAATTCACTTCTTTTTTCACAGCCAAACTCTAATCACTGAATTACTCAATGGATTCCGAAAGACTTCACAAAACACCTCTGTATTAAGCTCCGCAGATTACATTTCAGTATTTTATTAACTTTCATCGATCAGGCACAGGTGTCCTCAAAAATTGGACAAAGAATCCCGAAAATCCGATTTCAACTCCCGGGAGCAAACAATACCCTTAAGCTCCTCCGGCCCCTTTCCTGGCCAGGCGGTCGGCCCTCTCATTCCACCTGTCGCCCGTATGCGCTTCAACCTTGACCCAGGTGAGCTTAAGACCTAGAGACCGCACGAACTCCCGGTACTCCCTTGTAAGAGGCATCTTTGCCCTCCACTCCCCGGTGACCCATTTTTTAAGCCCTTCGTAATCGTAATGCACTGTAACCTCTCCGGCTCCGTCTGAGGCGCACCAGGCAAGAGAGCTCTTCACCCCCTCTATCTCTCCGGCGACCTGCCTTGTCCCCGAGACCTTCCCGGGGCTCACAGGACCGCAGAGCTCCCTGAGAACCCTGTTATCCTTCAGTATAACCGCGCCGTACCCGGTCGATTCCCCGAGGCAGGACCCGTCGGCGTATACATGATACCCCTTCCCGGGCCGGGCCGATTCCCCATGCCAGGTCTCCTCCAGCTCTTCCCTAATATTTTCCTTGAGAACCTGCCGGAGGTCTATCTTATACGAGTTTTTCCGGGGACTGTGATATATAGTAAGAGGGAATTCCCCCTCGGGGGATATGACCTTTATCCTGGCGTTATAGGGGCCGCAGGCCTCCGGGATAAGCTTCCCTTTCAACCCGGATTCCTCAAGGGCCTTAAGGAACCCCTTAACGCGCTCACCATTTATCCATGCGGGAATTTTATCAGGGTACAAGGAGATCAAAACCCGTTTCCGGGTCCCTTTCCCTGGAGGCGGAGGTCCCGGTAAGCTCGAATATGACCGCTTCCATGATATGCCATACCCTGACCCCCGGGCGCACGCACCCGGCAGCAGCAGAGCCGCCCCGGCCGGCGGCTATATGCATATGAAGAACGGGCTTCCCACCGGGGCCCGGAAAAAGAGTCCCGGTCCCGGCCGTCTCGTAAACCCCGTCAAGGACATAGGTGATAGGGTCGATCTTCCTGCCCCGCCCCTCCTCGGGCCCTGTGACAAGGCGGCTTCCGGTATCGGCGCCTCCCAGAATTATAACGGCAGCTGCCCTCACCCCTTCTTTAGCGGCAAGCTCCTCTATCGATTCGTGAAGTATATCACCGTCTTCAAGCCTCACTATGAATACCCTTCCCTGTGAAGCCTCGGAATATTTCATTCTAAACTCCTTACGGCTATTAAGCCCATTACAAGCAACCTTTCTTTACCAGCAAAGCCCCATTGAACTCCTGAGCTCCGGGCTTGATACCCAGAAACTGTAGCAGAGCTCTGAGATTCCCCTCCCAAGCATCTTACGCCTGAAACCCCTCATTTTATCCCCGTTCCACACCTCCATCAGTGACTGGGTGTTTATATCCCCGACTGGTTCCCGGCAGAAAGGGCGCGCCCGGACCAGGCCCCCGACATCAATATACATTCTCTTCCAGGGAGAGTCACATAGAATATCAGTATCAGAATGACGCGGGGAATTACTCATAGCAGCATTCAGGGCATCAGGGTCATTGTAATTGTCCGATGGGAGCCAGCTCATTATCTCCACCCCGGCCTCTCTGCCCCTCTCCCTGATTTCCGGGAGCATACTCTCAAGTTCTTCCCATTCGGGCCTCCGGGGAAGAGAAAAGATCCTCTCGTTCTCAGGAACTGTATGGTTCATAACAGGGAGTATCCTTACTGAGTCAAACCCGTAACGGGCGGCAAAATCAACAGCGCCGGAGGTTTCCCGAAAGTTGCTCCTCATGGCGACAAAATTTATCAGAGTCCTTACGGTGTACCCGGGCTCCTTTATCCGCCTGTTTTTTTTCTCTTTCTCCGCCTTAAGAACCGAGAGACTGTTCAAAAGGCTATCGAAAGAGGCCCCTTTATTTATCTTCTCGTATGTATCCCGGGTAAACCCGGGTATTGAAACCACTACCGTGACCCCTCTCCGCACATACTCTTCCGCTGTCTCCGGAGAGAAGAAAAGCCCGTTTGTGTCTATTGTGGTGCGCATATGGGGGTGCCTGAGACTCTCCCGGAAAAGCTCAGGGAACCTTTTATAAAGAAAAACCTCTCCCCCGCGCCAGTAGATACATTCAAGGTAAGGGTAGAGCCCGGTAACCTGAGATATGATGTTATCCGGAAGCTCCCAGGCCCTCCCCGCGTCGGGGCACATAATACACCTGATATTGCACCTTGTGGTAAGAACTACGCCCAACTCTCCCGGCATTGATTTAAGAACGGTTCTCTTTTCACTCATTTCCCGCCGGTTAAGGCTCCTGTTTTCCTCCAGAATCTCACTCCTCATCCTGCCCCCCGTCTTTACCTCCGCCGGAAGGCTCCCTGAGCCGGAAAATCTCATACCGGACCCCGGATTCCACTAGAGTAAAACTATCCGAGAGCTCTCTGCTCTTAAAACCGTCCACCGAAAAGAAGTATTCAGGTTCGGGGTGAGGAATCCTGTCATCCCTGAGAAGGAAGTAATGATCCCCTTCAAGAAACCCGGAGAACCGCTTCTTTGTATTACAGTATGCCGCGGGGGCTTCGGTATAATACTGAACCAGAGAAGGGATGGCGTTTGTAGAAAAAACCTTCCCCTCGAATGCCGGAAGAGACTCTATCCCGGGGAAGGGTCTGTGAGGAACGTGATTTATAAGCCGGCCTATTGAGAGAGCGGCAAGTATAAGCATAACTCCTCCTAAACGCAGCTTTAAGTTTCCCGCGCCCCTCCAGATTCCAACGATAAAGATCCCCCAGAGAAGCCCGGAAAAAGGGAAAAACAGAAGCGGCGTGGAGCCGGCAAAATGGGTGGCGGTGTGCTGGGGGAATATAAAGAACCAGGCAGACCCCATAATAAGAAAAAGGGCTGCAAGGCGTATAATACCCGGAGACCCGCAGGCGGAAGCGACTCTTTTCCGGATACTTTTAAATAACAAAAGGACCGCAGCGGCGGACCAACCGTAACCGTAGAGGTTTTCCAGCCTCCTGTAAAGAAGCAGGAGGTACCCCTCCGGGACCTCCGGGGACCTGTCCCAGATAACTACAGGGAATTTATCATATATATCCGCAAAAGTAGAACTCAGCCCGTAGCTTCTCTTAAGAAAAATTGCCGCAAGATCCCTGTGCCAGAACTCAAACCCAAGCGCCCATATGATAAGTACATTCCGGAGAAGAAAGGCCGCCGCCGGGGCCGAGAGAAAGAAGAGGAGTTTCCTTAGCGAGAGTTCCTCAAGTTTTAAGATTTTTACTCCGGCGGCAAATAAAACCATAAAGGGTATCAGCTCATAGTTTGAGAAGGCGGCGCAGAAAAACCCAGCCCAGCCCAAACCCCGGGAAAGCCCTGAAGGGCGGCGGATATCGGAAACAAGGAAATACAGCCCAGCAAAAACAAACATCCACTGGTGACTTGAAAAAAGGCTGTCCCCCCAGTAGAGCAGGTAGGGGTTACTAACCGTTACAAGGAGCCCGGCCAGGGCTACCGCATCCCCGGCCAGCGCTTTGATCAGTTTATAAAAGAAGAAAAACCCTATGAGGGTCCAGAGGATACCCGGCAGGCGCTGCGCTGGAACTCTGCTTAATCCCAGTCTGTGGTATACACCGTTTATTATATCCGAGAGGGGAGGAAAATGGGTATAGTAAAAGGGATGGTACTCTTCAGGTCCCACGGCGTAATCAGCGGTGAACTTCAGATTTCTGAACCCGAACCTGGCAAAATTCATCCCCGGGATATACTGGTTGGCGTCAACATAGGAATCCCCGACCTGCGGCGTACGAAACTCCGGGTTCCGGCTCCAGAGGCTCAGCATAACTGCTCCGGCAAGAATTATAATGAGAAATGCCGCTACACCGGATATGCTGAAAGGTCTCTTAAATATTCTCACCGGAAGAATAACTTATTTTAATTAACCTGCAAAAATCCCGCAGAAGATAAAAAAAAGAGTTCATGGCAAGTATTTTTGATTTTCCCTGCAGGCGTTTTCCAAGCGGCACGTGAACCTCGACTATCCTGTATCCCGCCCGGTTTGCCCTGAGAAGAAGCTCGGCCTGAAAAAGAACGCCCCCGGAGAAACCCGGGACAGACTCCAAAAACCGCCTGGGATATACCGCCAGACCGTTATAGTACTTCAACCTTAAACCCGTGACCGCGTTAATAAGCCAAGTGTACACATAAGAAACAGTTTTTCTGAGTTCCGTGCGCGGATCCATCCCTCGGTGATGGCAGGTGATAACAGTGTTTTCCTCAAGGTGAGGGAGGTATTTCAGGAAACTCTCAGCCGAATCCTCGTGGTCTGCGGGAAACCAGGTAAAATAATCCCCTTCCGCCGCCGTCAGTGCACTCCGGTAAGAGGCCCCCAGCCCCCTGTTTTTTCCGTGATGTATAACTTTAATAACCCCTGGTTTTTCTGAACCCAGTTTATCCGCCGCCTGTGATGTGCGGTCGCTGCTTCCGTCATTTACTATAATGACCTCTATCGCGCGAAGGCGGGGTGACAGGTGCCTGAGCAAATCCTCAACCGCTTCCCGCAGGGTCTTTTCTTCGTTATAAGCGGGAACGCAGATTGAAAGAGATATGGTATTAGTCTGGAAAGTATCTGTTTCCCGCATATTAATCACATTTTTTATTCAGAAGCAGCAGAAAAAATAGACCCGACAGTGTCAATCCGGAAAAGATCAAAGGAAGGTAGAAGCTTTTGGGTGAATATATAAATTCCACCTTATGAGTTCCGGGTTCTATAAAAAGACCCCGGAAAGCGAGGTTGACCGGGTAGATTTCGGTCTCAACCCCGTTTACTCTGGCTCTCCACTCAGGGTGATAGGTGTCTGTCAGAACAAGAAGAGCCGGCTCCGGAACCTCTACTCTTAAAATCAGTGAGTTTATATTGTAAGACTCGAACTTAACACTATAATCAAGTTCTCCCTGGCGCGGGATAAATGTTTCCGGGATCTCTTCCCGCTCTGCATCTTCCACTACCGCCTTCTCTGAAAAATACCCGGAGTTTTCCAGCATCCATCTTAAAGAGCTTTGCGGGGAATCAGAAATTTCCCAGTCACGCACCATAAAGGCCCTTGGCATTGCCGCCTTATTCCTGTATTTTTTTATGATACCGTCATAGACTATCTCTGTATCGGGCAGGTTCTCGTATTTATTAGAAAGATAGCTTCCGATGCCGGCAAGTGAGAAAAACTCGCTCCTGGCCCTTATATTCCCGGCTATATCCACTCCGGTCACTTTATCCATTATCCCTGTATACCACAAACTATGATATTTCCCCTGGGGAATAACAGAAAGACAGTAATCCTGAAACAACTGAAACCTTTCGATAGAAGTGCTTACTATGGATTTAACATCCTGAATCTCATATACTGAGGACGAGTTCGGGAAGGTAACGCCCCTTATACCCATAATCCTTGATATTCCGTCATAATCTCTGACCGCTTGAGGATATTCAAACGGGCTTTCACGAACAGGCATATTTCTCGCCCCCGCAAAACCTATTAGGGCAAGGCAGGGAAGAGAAATAAGCGCGGTGTTCCTGATCCGAACCACGCTTGTTTTTTTTCTTGTATATATCAGAAGCACACATAATATAAGAGCATAGAAAAAAAGCCGGATGGCACGGGCGGTCTCACCATAACCAAGTGTGACGTGAAACATCATCCCCAGAACTATTACGGAGGTGCCTGTTAAAGCGCGTAAGTTTTCCTCAACATTATCTCTATTTAACAGGATAAGAAGGGAAAATGACAACCCTACTCCTGCGATAACCGCTTCCGCCATACCCTGCCAGATGGAAATACGCTGGAGTTTATCCGTTACCGCAATTAAACTAATGGGACTGTATTGAAGAAGCGTAAAAGGAAACCTCGCAACTGATATTATAACAAGTGCCAGTATGGCAGCAAACGCCCAGAAATAACGCATTTTTCTTAAAGATAAAACTACGGCAGCGTATCCCGGGATAAAGAGGACCCATCTGAAGACTATGATGAATCTAAGCAGAACTTCAGGAAGCTCCACAAAGGTCCAGAGAACATAGTGCAGGAAAAAACCTAAAAAAATAATAAAAAACCCCGGAATCATAAGCAGATAATCGGGTTTCCCAGTTTTATCGTCCGGTTTATCTTTGAATCCGGAAAGAAGAGCCTCAAACCCCATAGCAGCGGCTAAAATAAGAGGAAGGCTCCATACGGCTCCGGTCCACCTGGGAGTCCAAACCTGGTCAAAAACAGGCAGGTGTCCTATCCAGGAGACCGGCGGAACCCCTATGTTTTTCAGAACCATAAGAGCGCCGAAAACCAGGAAAAATAAATAGGTCTTCCTCCCCCACCATTTTTTCTTAATCCCTGCCAGGATGAGAAAACAAGCTGCAGGCCCCAAATATCCTCCGAGGTAATCCCAACCGAAATTGACCGTAACCGGAGCTATGGACATCCTGTATCTCATAAATTCAGGAAAGACAGAAGCCATCAGTACTGAAACCGGGGCCGGGGATTGCACTCCCATAGTGCTTCCGGGGGGGTGCAGGTGGTAATACTCCCCGGAATTCATTAAAAAGGGCACATACAGTGGAGAAGATATTATAAGCGCAATCAGCATCGCCAAAAGAAAAATAAAAGCTTTTTTATTCCAGGAAACCTCATCCCTGGTAACAGAAATCCTGAAAAAATAATAGCATACCACAAGGATCAGCGCATAAAAAGACACCTCGGGCTGGTCTGCAAGAACCAGAAGAGCTGCGGTTATGCTCAGAAAAGAAATACTTCTTAAGTTTATCTTCCGGTTAAGAAGTTCGCATCCGAGAAGCACATAAGGCATTAACATTGAATGATTGCTCTTTTCCGTCAAGGTAAGCATAATGGTCATTGAACCTGAAAAACCGAAAATAATCCCCCCGGCCAGAGAAGGATAAAAGCCTAGCCCCAGGACTTTCAGAAAAATAAAAACTCCGAGAGCGGCGGCAAAGACTCTGAAAAGAAGAAAAAAGTCCCTCCATACCCAGCCGAAAATATTCTGCAGTATCTGAAAAGGAAATATCACTCTGGTGCTGAACTGCCCGATCATAGTAATACCGCACCCCTGATAGGGGTTCCAGAGCGGCAGAACTCCTTGCCTAAGCTGGTTTCCGATAAAAACATCCAGGGCTTCCTCGTAAGCCGCGGGATGGGCTATATCAACATTAAAAGTATTGGGCATATCATAGGTTTGACGGGGCAGGCCGCTTTTAAACCAGGGGAAGCGCGCGGCCATAGACAGTGTTCTCCCGCAGAATACCACAGGAAAATAAACTGCGGTAATCAAAGCCAGGTAAACAAGGGAAGCTTTAAGTATATTTTTTTTCAGGGTCTCCTCTTTCATATGATATTAGTGAAACCCATTAAAATCTTTTATCTCCCCCCTGGAAACAGGCGCTTATCTCATTTTTCATGAGAACTCACTTCCCGTCCTCAGTTTTACGTACACGAGTTTGGACTTTTTCAATTATAAGGTTCGCCAGGTTTTCGGCTATGAGAATGTTTCTCTTTTCGGTAAAGTGCCCGTAATCTCCTGCAAATGAATCGCGAAAATACTCCGAGTATTCCCCGGTTTTTAAGGTTTCACTGAAAAGATTCTCAATATCCACAAGTATAACCTCCGCCGAAATATACTCATACCACTCTTTCAGCGCGTTTATTTCACTCAGCGGATACTGCATACAAACATAAGTTATGTCTTTTTCATTAAGCATCAGGTAGAGCCTTATATGGTTGAGTATGCTTACAGGAAGCGCGTCGGGCCTTATTGCTGCCTTTTTCCGCAGATGCTCTTCAGAGGCTGCATACTCTCCCATAAGTGCGTAAACCCCGCTCAACACCTTATGCGCTTCAAAATTCCCGGGTTCAAGGCTCAGCGCCTGCTTCAGAAGCTCTTCGGCCTCGTCCAGCCTGCCCATATCCCGGTACAAACGCCCCTGTTCAAGATACAGCCTGTAATAATACTGATTGAGCGAGAGCAATTCTCTAAACAATTCTTCAGATTCCTCAAAGCGCCCCTGCTTCCGGTAAAGCACAGCCAGCTCTGCCTCCGCCCAGTCATACCCCGGCCTCATACAGGTCATCTGTGCGGCTTTTTTAAGCTCCGCTTCAGCCTCCTCCATCCGGCCCTGCTCGCGGCAGCTAATACCTTTCCGGATCTGTCGTCTGTAACCCTCCATACAGAATCCCGGAGATTCCGGAACTTGGGACTCAATTAAGTCAAGTTTTTCCATCTCAGCATGAGCAGGAGAGTATTCAGGGTTTATCTTTGTTGCTTTTTCAAGCATTTTTTCTGCCTTATCGTATCTGCCCATATCAAGGTACAGGCCCCCCAATTCCACTAGCGCCTTATAGTTCTCAGGATTTGCAACTATCGCATTTTTTATTACTTTTTCTCTCCTCTGCAAAATGGCTTGTGCCGGATCCTGAGGCATTTTGTTCTTATAAAATTTATATCTGAGATTTTTCCCGGGGCGCCGGAAATCCGCTGCCCTTTTCAGAACCAAAACAGCCTTTTCTTTCATAAGACCAACAAACCTGGCGATAAGATTATGCGTTCTGCGCCCCAGAACAGTTCCTGCCTTTTTGAAAAACGATTCCGGGCTTTTCTCATAATTATGAAACCCCATCATTGAAATAACCATATCCGGGTTATACTTTCTGAGGAAGCGGGGGGTTCTCCCAAGTATATAAGAACTCTTCGCGCCCTCAAGGCCTTTGTCTATGACCTTGAATTCTATCCCGGCGCCGCGCTCATCCAGAATTTCCTGAAGAAACACCGGGTATCCTCCGGCAGTAATGGTATCTCCCAGGCAAAGTATCCGGTAAATATCAGAAGGAGAATCAGTATCCCGACAGATGGGCAGAGGGCCGAGCCCGGCATAAAAAGCGGTGAAGACAAGTAGAGCCCAAACTGCCAGAAAAAATAACTTAAGAACAGATTGAGTACCATCTTTGCGATCAGAGTTTACCATAAAGCGTTCTATCTTAATTCTTTATTACATAGCAAATCCACAGAGGTTAACTGTCAGGCCCCAGAATATATCTTTCAGCATATATCGTAAAAACAGCCCAATGCCCCTAAAAGGTATTGATTTTCTCCACAGCCCCCCTTAAGAAGTCTTCTGATCTGAGTATAACACAATTCCGCATAAGTTACCAAATTTATAATCGTATCATAAAACGGTACGGGGAGAACGGTTCCCGCCTTTTTTAATCAATATCCAGGCGGTTATTCCGGGTTTTCCGGATTTTAATAATACCTGCCCGTTTAAGCAGATATTCTTTATGTTTTTTTACCCTTTTTTCATATACGGCAACCAACCCGCATATTCCTCCCAGCCAGAGAAATGGGTAAAAATGCAGCGCAAAACGTCCGCCGTAATTATCACTGAAAACAGCCTGAACAACCGCAAAAAATAAAACAATGGCCATAAAGGCGGCCAGTGCTCTGGACCGCCAATTTTTTCTCAGTAAAAAAATCCCGGCGACCCAGAAAACCCACATTATACGGTTAAAGTTTCTGCGAAAAAGTTCTCCGGGCATAAGAAGCATATCCCAGTAGCGCAAAATTCTCAGGGCAGTTTCCGAGTAACCGCGCTGCCCCCAGTAACCCAAAAAGAAATACCGGTCAAGCTCAAGCCAATTCCAATATCTCTCCGTCATAATCCCGTCTCCGCAATGCGCGCTATACATTAATCCATCTTCAAAATAAAAAATTTGCTCTCTCTTAAAACTCCCCGGAACTTTTATTTTCTGCGCGCTAAGCCCCAAGATTCTGCGCATCCTTGCCCGCACAGCTCCTTTCTGCCACCGAATAGGAGATTCTATCCTTTCCAACTCGGACTTATGCCGCTCGAAGAGATTTGTCATTTTGCGCATCCAAGTTCCATCAAAGCCGTACATATGGCCTGTTGGTGTTTTGGTAGGAAATTCCCTATGGCTAAGGCCCGGAAGACTATATATTTCAAGGTGCCCCAGGATTCTCAGTAAAGTAAACTTAATGAACTTTTTATAATCCGACCTTATGCTCTCCATTGACGCTTCAAAGAAAAGGTCATCCGCTTTAAAATATCCTAGATCCTTCTGCGCGAAATTCAGCGTATACATCTGTCTTGAGAGGTATCCGATCTCTTTACTAAGACCGAAATCAGATAGTTGCATACCGGAATCTTCCCTGAACCGGACAAGCATTCCTGCTCTATTCAGTTCCTCCGGCGAGTAGTCTCCCGGAAACCATTTCCTCATATACTCATATAACTTTCGGGAGGCCGGCCCGTTAGAAATATCAAACTGAAGGTCAATAGACCTGCTGATACGTTTGAACAATGAAAACCCTTTCATGTAGGTAATATCCCAATACCCAAAATTTACATAATTAAAGAGACACCAACTGTTATAAGCAGCCAGGGTTAATAGAAAAAATAACACGGCATGTTTCAGCCGGCGGTGGATCATCCAGCCGAAAATTGTAAAAACAGGGATCAGGATAATCGCTTCTGTCCGGGCAAGAAAACTTAAAATTGCTGTAAGCGTCAAAAACACCAATGACTTTTTTCCGGGTTTCCCCGTCCAGACTATAAACCTGTCTGCTGACAAAAGCAGCAGGGGTACAAAAAAAGTTACTGAAGAAATGTGGTGGAAATGAGCGGAAAACGGAAGATTTAAAGCCAAAAGCATTCCCAGAAGAAAACCGGCAGTTTTACTGAACCTGCTTCCCAGGCGATAGGCAAGGTATACGGAAAATACTCCCAGCGAATGAAGAACAATTGACAAAAAATAAGGCTGCCCCTCAAAAACAAGGTAAAGAATATTCTTGGCTACCGGCATTACAGGCGCCCGGAACAGTATCGGAAACAAATCAAAAACATATCCTGAAACCAGCTGCAATCCAGCCACATCATAACTATAGCTGTCTATTCCCGCATACCATCCGTACGACAAAAGTGTGAGGGTCTGCTTTAAAACAGCGACGCCAATAACCAATGGCAGCATAATTGATTCCGGATTATCCGGATTAACCCTTTTTTTTAATATTGTAATAATATTGAGTTTAGGCATACGTTCTGAATTAGTAAAGATATAATTTTACTTTACCTTATATGAAATTGACATGCGGCCCGGGATTCTGCAATTCCCGGAGATAAGAATTTATCTCGTCAAGTCGGCAGGATTTGCGGCATTTGTTAACATCCCATTGCGTTCTTATCATTTCCATAATTTTTTCCCGGGTCGCGCCGAGCCAGATATCTTTAAACCTGTCTTTTGTTATATTTCCGAAAACAAATTCTTTTTTACCCAGAAAAAGACTGCAGGGATAAACATCGCCCTCGGCTGAAATATAAGTAAAAAACGGAAGGCCAAGACAGCGGCTGTAAGGCCTCTCATCAGTTATTTTTTCCATTGCCCGACGCCTGAAAATTACCTTAAACTTTTTATCAGACAAATTTTCAAGCTCTTTTTTAACATGAAAAAAATCCCTGTAATCAATCCCGTCCCCCTCCCTGTTCATACTCAGGGGATGTTGTGAATACGGCTTTATAATAAGATAATCCACTCCGATTTCTCTCAGAATACCGGCCAGGGGAGCTGCTTCTTCGCAGTTGCCTTCGATCAGAAGAAACTGCACGCCTATAGTGCAATCATATCTGTTTCTATTTCTTATTTCTACCGCTACTTTTAAATTATTCAAAACTTTCTCAAAATCTTCCTTTTGGGTGCCGTGAACAGCTGAATAAGTATTCCGGCAAGCGGCATCCAGGCTGATACGGAGCCAACTGAGGTGTTTTAATGTTTCCCGGGCGGCTTCCCGGTTAAAAAAAACTCCGTTGGTTGTAACAGCCACATCAATCCCCGCCAGTTTTGTAAATGTGATGATTTCTACAATATCCTTATGCAGCATCGGCTCGCCTTCCCCTGCGTATAGGATACTTTTTAATCCGTTTGCCGCTGCTTCGTCAATAAATCTTCTTATGTGTTTTTTATCCAGGGCAACTGGTTTATACCCGGCATAGTCAAATGCGCAGAATACACAGCGGTGGTTGCATCCTGAAAAGACTCCGGCCTCGGCATAAACGGGAAATATTTTCTTTCCATGAAGCCAGTCGTTTACTCTTGAAATGTGGTATATCAGCTTATGGCTGTCTATCCTCTTATCATCCTGCATGTTCTTTTTCTCCTGTTTTCACGGTTGACGGTCAGTACTAGCCCTGCCAGAGAAAGAACCGATAAAAAAGCCCCTAACCTCTCCCGGCTGCGATTATACCGCCATGAAACTGTGTGTTTCCCTTCAGTAAGAGTAATGGCCCTGAGAGAACCCCTGTATTTTTCTGTCTCAGCCGGTTCCGAGTTGACAAACCCCTGCCAGCCGGGATAATAAAGATCAGCAAGCACTATTTTATCTCCCTCCCTGGCATCTACTGAAAGAGAGACAAGCTCCGGGGTGTCTTTACGAAACTCTACTCTTCCGGCAATATACCCGGAATCACGTTTTATGTAAGCCCGCCCCCTGTAATGTATATTCTCCCATACCTCCATATCATCAGAACCCAGCTCCGGGCGGCTGACCCAGCCGCTTTTATAATTTTCAGGTATACTATGCGGTCTGAGGACGATAAGGAACCTGACACCGAACTCGGCAAGAGTGACGGAGTCGGGATACCTAAGCTTCATCCAGTAGGGAAGTACTGCCTCTTCATCTATAAGACCTTCTCTGATCATGCTTTGCTCAAAATTTAAGTTATAAAATGTGGTATAAGTCGGAACCGTGGGGACCCCTGCCATCACAATTCTATTATCCGTTACATTCAATAAGGCAGCTCTTGAACGGATGCCGCCGTATCCAGGCTGCCTGGCAATCCCCCTGTAAACCGTCAAATCCTCAGCAGTCTCGCGAGGAACCATAATGGGGCACTGTATGGGAGGCTGAAAAATACTCGGGGTTTTAATATCACGCCGCGCGCGGAGAATTGCGTTTCCCAGCAGCGTTACCGATGCGGAAAGGATTATACTGCAAATTAATAATTTTTTGCGTCCTGCTGAGAGTATCGCCCCGGAAACCAGTATGAAAAAAACCCCGGCAAAAAAAAGGACTGATTCTTCTGAAAAAGGACCGGAATAATTATGACGTGAAAACTGCAGCCCTGCAAACAGAAAAACCGCTGCAGCCAGTAAAGCCAGATACTTTTGTTTTCTCCCGCCGGCCATGATATTTCTGACACCCTTTGCGGCTAAAGGAGCAAGGGCTATACAGAATACAGGCATGGATTTCCAGGCATCAACAGCAGTAAAATACCTCATCCCCATATGAAGAAAAACCCGGCTGATAAGATAAAAAACAGGAAATAACAGAGCCAGCAAAAAGAAGCGGAACGTATAATCATTCTTTTTAAACTTTAACATTCCGGCTGCTCCCAGCCAGAAAACTGCAGGCCCGAAATAAAAATATGTATTATCGTAGGGGAAGAAACTCAGCCACCTGTGAAACAGAGCCGCGGAAAAAAAATTAAAGAATCCCGGGGTTATTATACCCTCGTAATTACGGTATACACGTGAACTCTCCCGCATCCACAAATACCAGGGGTAACTCCACAGAAGAGTTGTAAACAGCGAAAACACAAAGATTCCCGACCAGGTTAACGCGTATCCTGCTCTTCCCTTTTCAGGCAGGCATACTATTCGGTCAATTGCAAATCCCGCATAAAGATAAACAGTAAGATCCAGGTCAGAGCTGTTAGCGGCTATAACACAGAGAAGAGCCGCAACCCACAGGTGCCTCTTATTCCGTGTATCATCATACTTATGGAAAGCCAGCAGCCCCCAGGGCAGTATCAGTAGAGATAACAATCCGTAATGATAAATATGCTGAAAAAATACCGGACCTGAAAAAACATACACAAGAGTGCCAACAAATATTTCCCAAAACCCGAACCCAAGGTTCTCTAAGAATTTCCATGCCCCGAGACCTGTAAGAAACAGCCCTGTTAATACCATAAGTGTATTCGCCAGCCACGGGTTAAACAGCAAGTACAGTATTAAACCCGGATGCAACGGCATAAAATTTCCGTCAAAAACTATCTGACCTAGGTTTATATAAGGGTTCCATAAAGGAAATCCCGCTTCTTTAAGCTCCTGCGCGGCAAAATAATTATTAGGGATACTAAGGTGTACCGCATCTGATACCAGAGCCGCCCAGAAGCTCTCAAAAATAACCGGATGGTATATTACGACAACAATTAAAAGCCATAATAATACAGGAATCGCTCTTTTTAAAAGGTCTTCTGATTTTAAAATACTACCCGTAACTTCGAATGCCCGGTCTTTCAAAGAACCACCTTCCTTTTCCAAACCTTACCGTCTTTCCGCCAAGTTTAATGAGACTAAAAATGAGCACTTTTCAGAATAGAATAACTGCATAATTTTAAAAATTATATATAATAAACTAAACTGACGCAATACGACTTTAGGAGTTGGCACAAGGAAACAGCAGAGAAGCAAGAAAAACTTTGTGGCAGGTAATTGATAAAAACAGGCACACTCTGTAAAATCTTGTTAGTCATTGAAACAAGAAAGGAGTCATCCCGAGGGAATCGGTTTTTAATTTCAGAAAAATGGTTAGATACCGTAAGAAAGAATTTAAAAAGATATTACACATAAGTCCCGCCGAATACAAAGCGGATAGCTGGGGAAAATTACATTTCGGCGACAGCACTGATTATATTGAACGCGGATGGCACCGTGTTCTTACTTACGCCGGAGAAGCCTTCAGGCGGGAAAGCTACCTGAAAACTGCCCTAAGTTTTTTCAACTCTGCTTTAAAACGGAAGTCTGGGTCCTGGAAAGCTTTCTTCTTCCGCGCTCTTGCGCACTCAGACAATTTTAACAGGGAAGATGCAAGAAGTGATTTAAAACAAGCTGATAAACTCAGCCGGATGGTGATACCGGTGGATGAGATTGAAAGAATACTGTTTAATGGAAGCCGTTAAAAAGAACAACTGTTTTACCCCCGCTCATATGACTGAAAACATCCAATCCTGGTCACTGGTGATTTTTGCTTTCAATGAGGCGGACACGCTTCCCGAGGTAATCGAAAAAACTTTCAGCGCAGCAGAACAACTTAACCCTCTTAAGCACGAAGTAATAGTTGTTGACGACGGAAGCACAGACAATACCGCTGAAATAATTAAGGAACTGCAAAAAACCTTTTCTAATTTAAGGATTATCCGGCATAACAGGAACCTGGGGATAGGCCGCTCTCTGGCATCCGGGTATAATGCGGCTGTTTACGAGAACGTGTGCGCTATTCCCGGGGATGGTCAGTTTAACCCCGCAGACCTCATCCCATACAGCAGTTTTTCGGGAAGAAATTTTATCTCTTTTTACAGGGCAAGCAAGCGCTATAGCGCATACCGTCAGCTTCTCACAATCGGAAACAGGATCATAAATTCCGGGTTATTCGGACTGCGCCTCAAGGATGTCAACTGGATAAAAGCTTATAAAAGAAAGCAGGTAACGGCAGCATCCCCCACATTGAAAAGTGTTTTACTTGAAAGCGAGATATGCCTCTCCCTTCTTTATGCGGGAGTAACCCCGATTGAAGTTAAATCTTTTTATTACCGCAGGCAGGCAGGGGTCTCGCGGGGCGCCTCTCCTAAGATTCTTCTTAACGCCCTACGGGATTTAAAGTTCCTGGTAAAGTTGAAATTTTCCGGTCAGATTAAAAGAAAAGCGGCAGCAGTAAGAGCAGAAATTCAAGACTGACTCTAATTAGGAAAACTTAATTTGACATTTGCATAAAAGTAAATTCTCATTAATAATACCTGAATAATTTTAAGAGCGTGCGGCAGTATCTTTCTGTTTATTTTAAAAGCTATCAACATTCTTTATGAAAGAACGAAAAGAAAATCAAACCCGAAAAAAAATCTTACTGGTTCTGTTTGGATTTTTTTTAAGTCTGGCGGTCCTGGAGTTGGGCCTGAGGGCAGGCGGCTTTCTTTTTTTATCTATTCAGCATTACAGGAACAGAGCAGCTATTCGCAGGGTAGATGCCTATCGCATATTATGTATTGGTGAGTCAACTACTGCAAAACAGTATCCGCCCCATCTTCAAAATATACTGGATAATTTTGATGAGTTAGATATTGAATTCAGTGTAATTGATAAGGGACGGGTCGGCACTAATACTTCCATAATTTTATCAAAGATTGAAACAGATATTAAAACATATAGTCCGGATATGGTTATCACAATGATGGGCATTAATGATTACGGCGCGCATATGCCAACTTCCGACATAAAACCAGCAGAAGAGCAGCCCCTTATAAAGAGTTTGAGGATTTACAACCTGTGGCGACTCCTGCTTTTACATATTAGCAGCATTCGCGAGAGATCTGATACTGAAAAAGCCCCGCTCCGCCAATACGTCGGTAGTGATATCTCAGAAATAGGTGTTCCTGCCGCTGAACAAGATATTTTACTGAAAGCCCTTGAGGAAGATCCCGAAAACACGGAAGCATTGCTGGGTTTAGCCCTGTTGTATCGGAATGTCAAGGGTAAATTTAATGATGCTGAGAAGCTTTTACGCAGGGCTATAACGGCTGAACCGGATAATGACACTTTTTACTATGAACTCGGCCTGGTATATGAAAAGAAAGAAAACTACGATGCCAGTGAATACTATTTCAAAAAGACAATAGAACTTAACCCTGAACATTATTATGCGCATAACACTTTAGGGGCGTATTATAGCGATACGGGAAAAATATCAGAAGCAGAAGAACTTTTACAAAAAGCTGTTTCTCTTAACCCTTATCCTATAAGGGCTCATTTTTTACTTGGCGAGATGTTTTTCAGGGAGGGAAGACTGGAAGAATCTGAAAAAGAATTTCTGGAAATTTTAGAGATGGTTCCGAAACATTACGAGGCCATAGGAAATTTAGCAAGAATATACCAGCAGAAGGGTGATGAGGAATCGGCTGCCTTCTACAGAAAGAAAAAGCAGGGCTTAAAAAAACATTACGTACATTCAATGACTGTTTCCAATTATAGGAGTCTCCATAAAATTTTAAACAAAAAAGGAATAACTCATATGTGTGTCCAGTATCCTATGCGTGCTGTAGAACCCTTAAAAAATATATTCAGAGATTCTGAATATGGAGCGGATATAATATTTGTAGATAATGAAAAAGTCTTCCAGGAAGCCGTCGCAGAAGGAAATTACTGGGATTATTTTATTGATTCGTTTGCCGGTGATTTCGGCCACTGTACGGAAAAAGGGAATAAACTCCTGGCTGAGAATATCGCAAAAGCAATACTGGGAGAGGCTTTCGGGGTTGATATGAAAGCGCGGGAAAAATTATGAGAGCCTTCATGTCTCACCCGCCAATTTATTTTTCCACTATAAAATCACCTATAACAAGAGAGTCCAGTCCGCTTCCGTAGAATACAGATAAAGCATCCCGTGGAGAGTTGACTATGGGTTCGCGGCTGCGGTTGAAACTTGTATTTACACATACCCCGTATCCGGTATTCTCTTTCAATATACACAGCAGCCTGTGAAAAAGCGGGTTCTCATCCCGGCTTACCGTCTGTATCCTGGCCGTGGAATCAATATGCGTTACAGCCGGTATCTTTCTGCTGATGACATCGTAATTGATAGTCATAAAGGGGGATGATTTCTTTTTGCCTCTAAAAAATTCATCAAAATCCTCCTCCAGAACAGCTGGACAGAAAGGGCGGAACCCCTCCCTGAATTTTATCTTGCTGTTTATGAGCTCTTTCATCTCCGGGGCCAGGGCGTTTCCCAGGATACTCCGGCTCCCCAGGGCCCTGGGGCCGTACTCACTTCTTCCCTGAAACCACCCGATAACCTTATTATCCGCTATCATAGAAGCAGCCTCTTCGGATGTATCAGAGCTCTCCCTGTACCTTACCCCGCAACCCTGGAGAACCTGTTCTATTTCCCGATTATCATAGGACGATCCCAGGCAGGCAGTACTCATTATCTCCGGTTTAAAACCTTCTTCCGCAGACATAAGATAAGCCGCGCCGAGAGAGAGCCCCGAATCCCCTGCGGCCGGCTGCACAAAAAGCTTTTCCGCCCAGTCCTGCTTAAGTATCATACGGTTAGCCGCGCAGTTCAGGGCCACCCCGCCGGCCATACATATGCTGCTCAGACCGGTCTTGCGGCAGTACCTCTCAAGAAGGGCCAGAAGGGCTTTTTCAAGAGTTTCCTGCGCTGCCGCCGCCGTATCCTTATAAAGCCCTGTTAAAGGAGCCCCCGGCATCCGGGGCGCGCCAAGCAAATCAATAAGCGAACGGGTATAAACCGCCTGCTGCCTGGAAGGCTGCCCCTGACCGGGTTCTGCCTGTTTAAAATATTTTTTATTTACAGTGTACCTTCCTCCGGAGACCTTTACTATATCGGAAGTATCAACCCTGCCGGGCGTGCCGTAAGGGGCCAGCCCCATAAGTTTGTACTCATCTGTATCTCTAGTAAACCCGCAGAACTGGGTCATCATGGAGTAGAAAATCCCAAGGCTGTTTCCCCGGGGTTCCTTATCCAGGAGCTTAAGCTTGCCGTTTTCACCCGTATATGCGTGAAGCGAGTCTCCGTCCCCGGAAGCATCCGTAGTAAGAACCAGGGCCTCGTCATATCCTGAAGCAAAGTATGCGCTTGCCGCGTGACAGAGATGATGGTGATACCTCTTTACCGGGGGAGAGAATCCGAACCTGCATGAGAGGTAATCTTTCAGCACATTCTCATACTCATCTCCCCAGGTGCTTCCATGAGAGGCAACTCCGCTGATATCTCTTAAGGTAATCCCCTCAAGATCCAGGACCTCCCTGACCGAGAGTTCCGGGAGTTGTCCCGGTGAATGCTTTATGCGGTTGAGCCTCTCCTCCTCAACAGCCGCCGCAATGCGCCCGTTCTTTAAAAGCGCGGCGGAAACATCCTGGTAGCCGAGGCGCACCCCGCCGTTTATCCCCAGTATGTAGCAGTCCCTATTTGCCATGCTTAAAGTACTTTTCGTATGTTATTTTTGGCAGGAGGTTTGCCCTTGAGGCCATCCATATCGGAATCCGGAGAAGTTTTATATATCCGTATCCCGTTGGATAATCCCTGAAGGTTCTGGGAGGAAGGTTAAGGTAACTTTCAAATTCGTTCCGGGAAATCCCGAGCCTTTTTATGCAGAGGTCTATTATCCTTTCATCCTCAATATGGTACGCCCCGGAGGCCCTCTCGAGAGCCTTCTCCCTGGAAAGCTGCCCGGAGCGGACTAGAGCCGAATCACTGTTCATATTAAGGTCTATATTGAACTTTACCCGGTGAACATAATGGATAAGGCTGTGATAAAGATCATCAAAATAATGAGCCCCGGGGTAAACCCATCCCAGTTCGTTTTTCAGTATTTCCTCAGCATCTTTCCTTACATAATCCACATAATATAAAGGGGTCAGGGTCCTGATTTTTTTCAAAACAGTGTAGTAAGTCAGTTCTTTTTTACCCAGATTAAACCCAGGGTCCCCGGGTTTCCAGGGACGCAGCGGAACCATTCCAAGTTTTTTCTGCACATTGCGCAGGTAGTCGCCGTCAAAAAAAGACCAGGACAGGGGTTTTATTCCCTCTGTCCGGAAGGACTGCCCTATAAGGATATACTTTATGCCTTCCTGAAAAGCAGCCTCGTACAGAGAAGAAGCTATCCCTATATCCGTCCCAAGGTTCAGATCCGGGACAGAGGCCTTCAGGAATGTGATTTTAAGGTCTTTGGCCTCTCTCCAGTCGGAAGTAATCGTTCGAAGCTCAACCCCGAGCGCCTCCGCAGCCCGGCTCATATTCTCACCTCCCACAGGGTTGTCAAACCCGTCGTTAAAATGAACGGCAAGCGGCCGGAGGCCCCATTCCTTTACACACTTCCAAAGCAGATAGGTGCTGTCCCGGCCGCCGCTAACCCCAACCACACAGTCATACCCGGATTTCCCGGGAGTAGAGCGTATTTTTTCAAAGAAGGATTCAAGGATATCCTGCCCCTTCTTTCCGGAAGGGTAGATCTCAAGGAGCCTCTCATGCATGCGGCAGAAATTACATACCCCCTCAGCGTCAAAGTTTATACCCGGCACGGAGCTGTCCTGGATACAGCGGACGCATCTTCTGTGCTCTATATCAAGCTCTACACCGTTTACTATAACGCTCATTTTATAACCGCTTCAAAATCGTATCCCTTTTTACGAACTTTCTCTCCGATCTGCACACCTTTCTCCCGTCCGGAAACAGGGGAGGCTTCAAAAGTTATGAGTTCCCCGGCGAGCTCATTCACACTTCCTTTTGTGATGATCCCTTCCGGAGATACCGCAAGGGACCCCCCCACCATTTTTTTCCCCTCGTAAGGCCCCCCTACTATGTACCCCACGGCAGTAGCGCTTATCAGGGTTACATCGTATAGCCGCGCCACATGCTTAAGAGGCCGCTCCCATTTCTGGCTGTAAGGTTCGCGGCTCTCCGCTACAGAGTAATCAACCGTCCAGCTGGCCGGGGATAATATAAAGTCGGCACCCATTGATGCCAGGGTTTTAGCAATATGAAGGGATTCTATGTAATTATCTGAACATATGTTCAGTCCTATCTTTCCCAGGGCGGTATCAACAACCGATATCGAACCCCCCACCGTATAATAAGGAAATTCAACTTCCAGGAGGTTGATCTTACTGTACTTTAAGAGTATATTTCCGGAGCTGTCTATGAGAATAGCGCTGTTATAATTCCTGTCTTCTCTTCTTTCAGTAAGACCTACCGCCAGGAAAATCCCGTACCTGGCAGCAGCTTCACAGAAAAAGTCACTGTAACTCCCCGGAACGGGCCTGGCTTCATCAATGGAAGAAGGGTGTGTCCACCCGAAATCAATAGTTTCGGGAAGCACCGCCAGTCCGCATCCTTCCCGGGAAGCCCCGGCTACAAGTTTTTCGGCGCGCTCAAAATTTCTCTCCGGCTCCCCTCCTTCTACCAGAAGCTGAACCATAGCCGCTTTTACAGGTTTATCCATTTTTTACAACCTTAAACGAATCCTTTAAAACCTTTCCAGTCTCCCGCCTTTATTCATTGAACGGTCAGCCATCTCAAGTGTTTTTATTATAAGGATCTCCTCCTCGGGGCTTAATATCCCTTCAGAACGTTTGCTAACAGATGAGATAAAAGTTTCAAGCATAAGGTTCAGCGGCTCCCGAAGTGAAAACTTGGGGATTTTTATATCTCCAAGCCGGAAATCTATAAGGGCGCTGCGTTTATTATCTTTTTTATGACGGTAATCATATATCTTCAATTTGTCTGTCGGTTCAATATCATCATATATAAGCATTTTATTTTCTCCGCCCACTATCATCTGCCTTATTTTGACCGGAGAGGCCCAGGAAGAGTTAACATGGACCATTACCCCAGAACTGTATGTTATAAACATATGCGCGAGGTCGGCTGTGTTGTAGGTATTATGAACCTTCCCTATGCACCTTAGATTTTCGGGGGTTTCATCAAAAAAGTAATTTATTATGGAAAGATCGTGGGAGGCCAGGTCCCAGACAACACTGATATCACTATGGTAGATACCGAGGTTTATCCTTTTGGAATCCAGGTAGATTATACTGCCGAAACTCTCATTCTCAAGGATCTGCTTCATTTTCCGGACTGCACCGTTGTAAAGAAAAGTATGATCAACCATTAAAACCAGGTTTTTCTTTTCAGCGGTGTCAAGGAGAATTTCAGCCTGCTTTGCGCTTACGGTCATAGGCTTCTCAACCAGAACATGCTTTCCTTCTTTCAGGGCTTTTATGGCGTATTCAAAGTGAGAGTTTACCGGAGTAGCTATTACAACAGCATCGATGGCGGGGTCCTTTATTAAATCTTCCGGATAAACAGTGGTCTTTATTTTTAAATGTTTCTGGTTTAGCAGGTTAAGTCTTTTTCTATCCTTATCCGCCACCTGCACTTCTTTCACATTAGGCAAAGAAAGTAGATTCCTCAGGAGATTGGGCCCCCAGTAACCGTATCCGAACAAAGCTATTTTCATGTTAATAAAATCCTGTAATCACTCAGAGTCTGACTGGTGCAATTACCCGGACAGGATACTTTTTGCACTGGCAGAATACTCCGAGTATTATTAATTTCATGCCTCGTGTATGAAAAAAGCTTGCAGAACAACTTCCTTAACCTCGTATTAATCAATGGCTCTAACATTGAAAAGTGTAATTTATTCTCTAATAAATTGCAAGGAAACAAGTTTAACCAAGAAGAATTTTGCTAAAATATATGTATTTTGTTAAAATTATTAAAAATACTGATTATTTCAGACCGTTTAAGTTTCTAGGATCTGATGTCCCGGTAAAGACTTTTGGTGCCTTTAATGACAGAACCCGGAAAATTGATAAATGAAATTACTTCTCATAAATCCTCATGAACAAAACATTATAAGTACGCGTCCGGTAATGGCGCTGGAAAAAAATTCCGCTTTTTTCCCTTCTCTCGGCCTTCTTTACATTGCCACCTATCTCAACTCCTCACGGAATCATAGAGCCGAAGTAATTGATATAAGCGCTCAAAATCCGGAAGCGCTTTTCCCAAAGCTTCTGAGTTTCAAGCCCCAGGTGGCGGGAATAAACGTTACCTCTTTTAATTTACTCAGCGCGCTTGATGTAGCCCGAACTATAAAAAGAATAAATCCTAATATAAAAATAATCCTGGGCGGCCCGCATGCTACAATATACCCTGCTGAAACCGCTTCATACGAAAATGTTGATTTTGCCGTTTCAGGGGAGGGAGAAAAAACAACCCTTCACCTGCTGGACTCTCTGGAATCATCCGGAAGAGCAGATAATATACCGGGAGTAACTTTCACTACAGATGGCGGCCGGATTATCACAACACCTCCGGAACTTATAGAAGACCTGGATTCTCTGCCGTTTCCCGACAGAACACTTCTTCCTTACAAAAAACACTTCAATATATTAAGCGAAAGAAAACCATCCACCACCATGTTTAGCGGGAGAGGATGCAATCATAACTGCAGTTTCTGTTATCACAGTTTCGGCAGAGCAATACGACTGAGAAGCGCGAGTAATGTTGCCGATGAAATGGAATATGTCTCCCGTCTGGGCATAAGAGATGTTTTTTTCTTTGATGATTCTTTTACTGTAAGCCGCAAAAGGGTGATAGAACTGTGTATTGACCTGATCAGACGCTCCCTGAATCTTGAATGGGCAGTAAGAGGTCGTGTCGACTCAGTGGACAGTGAGATGCTCAGATATATGAAGGCTGCAGGATGCAGGAGAATACATTACGGTGTCGAAACTGCCAACAAGGAAACTCTGCGAAGTTATGATAAAAGAATAACCCCTGAAAAAGTACGGCATGCTTTCAGGCTGACAAGAAATTCCGGGATAAAAATCGGGGCAGATTTTATGCTGGGAGGTCCGGGAGAAACCTATTCCAAAATAATAAACACAGTTAACTACTGCCTTGAATTGAACCCTGATTTTGCTTTTTTTGACATAACAACCCCCTATCCTAAAACAAGATTATATCACCAGGCTCTTGCAAAAGGGATATTGGATTCTGATTACTGGGGTGATTTTGCCGCTTCCCCGGATAGGGAAATGAGGATAAAATACTGGGAGGAATATCTCAGCAGGGGAGAACTGGAATCCCTTTTAAGAAAGGCCGTTTTCAGGTTTTATTTCCGCCCGCTTTATATCCTTAAGCTTCTCTATTTTACCCGCTCCTTCTCAAGTTTGTTCGGTAAATTCAAAAAATCAGTTACGATGGTCAACTACTTATTTAAAAACCTGTAGGACTCTTCCTTCAATACCCCGGAATTTTAGAAAGAAGGTATTGAAGCCTTCTCATACCTTCTCGCCTAAAACCACTTTTATAAGCAAAAAGGTTTCCATAATAGTACCTGTAAAAGTCCATACCCCATTCCCCATAAATATCATATATATGATCTTCAATTGCTGAAACCCTTTCAGTATCGCCCTTTAAATAGAATATATATATAAGTGAAATCATTGCCGTCAGGTTCTCAGCTTTCTCATACTCGTCAGGTTTTAGCATATAATATTGGTAATCATTACCCAGATTTCCTTTTTCAAGCAGCGCCTCAACATTGCTCCTGTTATTAACAACATTAAGAACCGTAAATAAAGTATAACTTGCAAAAAAAAATAACGTGAGATAAGTAAATATGCGCAAGGGTTTTCCACTGCGCAAGTCTTTATTATTCCAGAAATTAAACTCCGTTTTTTTGACGCGTGTAAGGAGGATATGAGATAGATATCCGAATACAATAAGCAAAGGCAGCATAAGCCTTAATTTCATATCCAGATCCCTTAGCATAAAAACCTGAAATATGTAAAGTATATTCACAACTCTCAGTGAAAGCGGAACGGGGTTTAAAATATACTCGAAAACAATATCTGTCATATATTCTGTAATCACCAAAAAATTCCAGAGAACACATATTATAGAAGTAAGGATCAGGACAGCTCTTATACGCCTGTGCTTAAAGTATGATATTACAACCCCCAGCAGAATTACAAAAACAGTCAACTCCGTAACCAGTATCCTGGCACCCGGGGTTCCCAGGCCCCAGGCAAACCTGAGAGACGTAATCACCAGTTTAAAAACAAGTAACCCGCCCAGGAACAGTATCATCAGATCCCGGTTTTTCCGTTCGGGGCTTTCGCGGCTTTTCAATACGTTCCATCCCGCTACTGCTACTCCCGCCATACATATATAAAGCAGCGGAGAGGTATAGAAAAATCCGTGATAGCGGGAAAACATCTGTTCCAGAAAATAGCTATCTCTAAGGTTTATTACACCAAACTCTCCCATGTGGAGCCTTCCGTATTTTATGTAGTCGTTTATCGTTTTTAAAACCATGGGAGGCAATACCCCAAAAAGAAAAAACAGCCCTTTCTTCCAGTCAGTTCTTTTTTGGTATAACAGCCATAAAAAAACACAGCCTATAAAGAAAGGAAGAAACCATACGTCGACCTTAACCACCATAGCTATCCCTAAAAATACTCCGAACAGAAACCAGTGTTCTTTTTCGGCTGCGGCAACATACCGGAAATACCATATCGTCAAAGTCAGGAAAAGCATTGCGATGACATTCGCATTTCCTACTTCGTAAAATGTAAAGAAAAAGATCGGGGTACCGAAGAAAACTATAACTGAAGCAATAAGGGAAATATAATTTGAAAAAAATGCCCGGGCTATCAGGAAACTCAAAAAAAGAGCAATAACTCCGAAAACCACTGTACTGAATGAAAGAGCGCACAGGGTAAGTTCCTCCCATGTATAAGAAGAATAAAAATTTAAACCCAGTATTCTGTCAAAAAAATGCAAAGCCCGCGCATACACATAAAATGGGACCCACAGGACTATCCCTCCATGGTTATGCTGGGTGGGAAGGTTATAGGTCGGTGATACGCCGTATGTCCCGTCGGGGAACACATACGGATACCTCTCGTCAATATACCTTACTGGGTTAAGATCCCGGTCCTCAACAACACTTCTTGTATACGCATAATAAATAGGCATATCGGGACCTTCGAAGTTGGTCGTAAATGAAAAAAATCCAATCAGTAAAACTGTAAGAAGAGAAAAATATATAACCTTTTCTGTGGAAAGAAAACCAAACTTTTTTTCGGGCATAATTATCCTTTAAAACGGCATTGACATGCTACATATTTACTTATATATCTCGCGCGAGTTAATTCTTTCTCTTTATTTTTAAATTAAAGTTGGAAAACTAAATGTATTCTAAATTTACTTGATAATTATATCAATTTAACACAGCATTGACAATTGAACGCATTAAATAATTTGGAAATAGGAATAGACATCGTAACCCCCTGGAGCGGAAATACAGATTAACAAAGCTATTATGTATAGGTAAAAAAAAGTGGCTAGAGCTGGAACGGCAGGTTAATAGTCATAAGCGGAG
>PWOI01000206.1 GCA_003557485.1 Elusimicrobiota bacterium
AGAAGTTCGTGTGAGAATAAGGCGTGGAGAGAATCTCTATTGGAACGAAGAAGCTGAGGGTGGGGCTGACTGGGTGGAGGGAGCTGTTACTGCGTGGAATAAGGCCCAGCTTCATACCTCGACCTGGACTTATTCGTCCCCGGGGTGGGCCAACGGGTGGACTTACTATGTGTGGTCTTATGCCGTTGATGTTGCGACAAACACCGAAACCGTGGAAACCGAAAAGACATTTATATATGATGAAACGCCCCCGTCTTCAAAAGTTACCTCGCCTTCGGACGGAAGCTACCTGAGAGACGCTTTCACTGCAGTTTCCGGAACATCAAAAGACGAAGAGACCGGTATCCAAGAGGTGAAATTCAGCTTAACATATATAAAATCCGGTACAACCTATTACTGGGACACCATTAATTTTACTGAAGAAGAAAACTGGCTGAGCACAAACCACGGCTACCCCTACTGGGAAAGAACCACCGGAGGACTGCCGGCGGCCGGGAAATATGAAGACGGGAGAGTTTATTACCTCGTATCCCGTGCGGCCGATACGCGCGATCGCGATGGAACTCTTGAACCCACCGACCCCGCCAGCCATCTTAATTACGAAAATCCCGCAGGAAGGGAAATATCCTTTATCTGGGACGTGGTTTCTCCTACATCGGCCATTAGCTATCCCGTTGATAGCGGATACATATCCGAGACAGGAAATATAACCGGCGGCAGCTACGACGCAACCGGAGCGACCTATACCGTAACGGGGGAAATAGAAAAGGACGGTGTTGTTGAAGAAGTCTGGGTTAAACTCTGGAAACTGCAGGAAGGGGTTACGTACTACTGGGATAATTATAATTTAGACCCGGCAACCTGGACTGTTTCTGAGGCCAGGTCGCTTGCGGTACTTTCGCCGGACGCTACAAGCTGGCACCTGCCGCATCCGGAGTGGGAAGCGATTAATTACAGGGCAAGCGTTCAGGCAAAAGACAAGGCCGGCAACTGGCAGATGGTTGTTACAACTATTTCATTTACTGGCGACTTTGAAGCTCCGGTAACCGAAATTACCCGTCCGGCTGACGGTGTAAATTATGATGTAATGAACAGGATAACAGGTACGGCTGTTGATGATAATGAAATGCAGACCGTGATGGTAAAAATAATGAATGATACCGCTGACGACCCGGAGCAAAACTACTTCTGGTCCGGTTCCGAATGGGTGGAGGTCGAAGAGTGGCTTGAAGCAACCTGGGTATCCTGGCCGCATTGGAAATACGAGATAAGCGATCCTTCTTCAGCCTGGGGAGTCGGAAAACAATACCTTATTACTACTCATGGCATCGATATGGCAGAAAACAGAGAAAGCGCTGAAGAGGACGGCAGAAACCGCAACAGATTCGGTTTTTCCGCTCCGGCCCAGACTTTTAAAATAGATATTAATACCAATCCCGTCGCGGGAATAAGACAAACGCTTACGGTAACGGCCTGGAATAACGAAGAAAGCGATACAGCTGCAGGGTACCAGGGGACAATACGCTTTGGGTCTCCTTCGGAAGCGGTTTACAGTATGATTCCTTCAAGTTATACGTTTACACCCGATGATGAAGGAGTAAAAACTTTCCTTGCGGGTGAATCTCAGGGCCCGGTATTTATGTCACCGGCGGATACTGTAAGTACATTCAGAGTGTACGATGACGATACCTATGGGGTGCCGGTATCTACTACTGTGAATATAAATATAAGGCCGGGCGCGCTCAACGACTTTATTCTTGAACAATTTCCGCCTGAAGAGTTGTTTGCCGGAGACCCCGGTGATATAAAGGTTACTGCAGTAGATGCGTACGGCAACATAAAAACGGATTACGAGGGCACAATAAGGTTTACCAGCAATGATCCGGCCGCGGTTTTTCCGGGGGATTATACGTTTACAGGCGAAAATAACGGTCAGGAGCTGTTTGCAAGCACTATTTCTTTCAGGACAGCAAACATCGGTACCGGCAATGAAAGTACCCCGTGGTACCTTCGCGTAAGAGACGCAGGTCCTCCGGCCGTAGAAAAAGATATAACCGGTATAATATGTTTTCCTTATGAATTTTCCGGTTACAATGTTTCAATGGATACCGGACCTTTTACCGCCGGTACGCCAAAAGATGCAACAGTAGAAGTTGTGGATGCTTACGGTAATCGCGTATCTACCGGGCTGTACCGCTATACTGGAACCGTAGAGTTTGAATCATCAGACGGCCAGGCTGTCCTTCCTGCAGATTATCAATTTACAGCGGGTTCCGGAGAGGATAACGGCCTGCGTGTATTTACCAGTTCTGTAACCCTTAAGACTTTCGGATTTCAATCGGTTTCAGTAAAAGATACGGACTATCCCGGCAGGACAGGCCAGCAGGATGGCATAGATGTCACGCCGGATTCGGCAAGCAGTTTCAGGATTACAATGTCAACTAATGTTGTAGCCGGTCAGTATTATGACCTTACTCTTGAAGCTCTTGATCCCTACGGCAACATTGATACTAATTATAGTTCGGATGTGGATGCCCTGCAGTTTGAGGCCGTTAATGTGACCAATTCTGATTTTACGCTTGAATTTGCCACTTTTGAAGGAGAGGACGGTGTCCAGACTTTTGAAAACCAGGTGGCTTTAATGGCGCCTTCAGGAACGGGTAAATCAGTTAAAGTCACTGATACCGGAGCCTCTCCTGTGATAACAGGAGCGCAGACGGGTATACGGATTCACCCTTCACCGGCATCGACTCTTGTTGTTTTTGTAAGAGATTTAACCGAAACCGGAGCCGTGGAACTTACGGCCGGCAGCTGGTATTCAATGAAACTTGTCGCCCGCGATCCTTACGGTAACATCGATATAAATTATGGGGAAGAGGTTAAATTCACCGCGCCAAATTCGGCTTATTCTGCGTTTAACGTTGACGGTGAAGGCGGCGACACCTTCCAGTTTACACCGGGTCCCACGGGAGAAGGAGGAAATGCCGGGCAGAAAACATTTGCCAGCGCGGTAAGACTGGGTGAGGCCGGGGCAAACAGGATAGTAAAGGCCTCATCTACCGTTTCGGGAGTATGGGGTCAGAAAGCGAACGTTAATGTTATAGCAGGCGACCTTTACGAGTTCAGCGTTTCCGGTGTCAAAACTCCTCACACCGTGGAGGAACACCGGTCCTGGACAGTTGAAGCCGTGGATGAGTTCGGAAACAGGGTAACGGAATATGACGGGGAGGTCGGGTTTTCTTCCGGCGACGAAGAAGTCAGTTTTTTCCCGGCTGTTTACAGGTTCAGCGAATCTGACAGCGGGGTTAAGAAATTTGATGTGACAGTGTCAACCTATCTTGTTTTCAATTCAACCGGGCTTTTTTATATAGAAGCCAGGGATTATACAGAGGATAAATTCGGGAGGCAGGAGGATATACGCGTAGTAGGTAAACCGTTGAGCTCGATATCCCAGCATTCACCGGATTATTCACACTGGTCACAGGTTCCCACTATACAGGGAAGTGCTATTACACAACACTCTTCAGCTACACTAACTAAAGTTGATATAAATATAAAGAATGTAGATGAAGGAGAAGAAGGAATGTGGTGGAGCGGTTCGGACTGGGAAATGGTGAACAAGCACTGGATAACAGTGCTGACAACCGCCGGCGTAAATACCGCCGACTGGGATTATTCAATATCCCAGGCATACTGGCACGACAATACCGAGTTCCTGATTGAGTCGCGCTCTCACGATAACCTGGCAGGCGTGCAGTCGGATACCGGGGAAAGGGGTTTTTATGTTGACAAGACCAGCCCGGATTCCTCCATAATAAATCCGGCCTGGAACGACCGCAAGAATGATTCTTTCACTAATATCACAGGAAACGTTGTGGACCTGGGCGCGCCGCACGCTTCCGGGGTTGATTACGTGGAAATAAGGATTAATAATCCTGACGGATATACCTGGGATGGTTCTACCTGGGTGGTAACCGTGGAGTGGGTTCTTCCCTCTATGACCGGAGGGACGCCGCCGACCGGGTTTAACTACGACCAGGCGGCAGATGTGGACTGGCAGGACGGCAGCGAGTATCACATTTACTCGCGCGCCTACGACAGCGCTTACCCGCAGGCCAATGTTGAAGCAGAGGCCAATTACAGCCATCGCAAGTTTACTTACGACATAACTCCGCCTACGGCATCAGTGACTTCCCCGTCATACGGCAGCGGCCGTAATTCTCTCAGCTCTATTACCGGTGCCGCAGTAGATCCGGGTAATGTGTCAGCTATAACAGAAGTATCCCTGGTTATAAGAGACGAGACTGATGATACCTTCTGGTCAGCTTCCGGATGGGGTGGTACCTGGGACTGGCTTGTAGCGTCAGGAGGAGCAAGCTGGACTCTTGATGTTTCGGGGATAAACTTCAGCGACGGACACGAATACAAGGTTTGGGTCAGGGCCGAAGACAAGGCAGGAAATGTAACACCGGTTTCCTCCGGCGATATAACCGGAGGCGATAACTACCATAGCTGGTTTTACTTTGACCAGGAGCCGCCCGAAGCTTCTATAACTTATCCCGAAGACGGAGGTTTCTATAAAGAAAATAAACTCGAATATATTTCCGGAACAGCCGCCGACAACAATGCCGATGCAACGCCAAGAGAAGTAGATTATGTCAGAGTCAATATTTTTGACGCCTCTGAAGTTTATACCTGGAATGGAACAGGATGGACCAGTGGAACACACGATACCCAGGCCTTCTGGCGCCCAGCCCAGTATACCCCCTACTATGGGGGCGCATCTTCGGGGACCTGGACTTATCCGGGCGATGCAGGAGATGGTGTTCTTTCCTGGGATGATACCCGCTCGTACATAGTAAAAGTAAGGGTATATGACAAAGCGGGCAACTATGATCTTTATGCGGATACCGTTTCTTTTACATACGACGAATACTATGCAGGGCCGCCGGAAGCCCCGGATTCTTTGGTTGAATCACCGGCAGACGGAGATCATCTTGATCAAACTCTTACTCACATATCAGGAAGTGCCTATGACGATGTTCAGCTTGACACAGCTGAAACAGTGAAAGTCAAGATATGGCGCCGCGATACGGGACAGTTCTGGACAGGTTCGGGATGGGGCGCGGAAGGCTGGCTCTCTGCTTCAGGTGTGGCGAGTTGGGAGAGGAATGTGGATCATGCGCTGTTCTGGGTTGCAAATACTTCCTACAGCGTTATTTCGAGAGCGAAGGACGCAGCGGGCAACTACGAAAAAATATTCACCACTGTAACCTTTGTATATGACCCGACTCCGCCCACAGCCCAGCTGACGTATCCGCCGGTTGCCCCTAATAACTACATAGCTTCAATGGAAAAACTCCGCGGAACCGCATCTGACCAGCCGCCCGGCCGGGTAGAAGAAGTTTTTGTGAGGATACACAGGGAAAATAATAACGAATACTGGGATGATTCTCTGGGATGGGTCGGGGAATCTGATTCCTGGAACGAAGCGGAACTGAGCTCGGCTGCCACATACTGGACTTTTGTTCCTACGGTAGATTGGGATGAAGACGATGGCCTCTACAGCGTGAATGTACTGCCCAGGGATAAAGCCGGCAATTACGCTCTTTCTTTTGCCACTTATACGTTCCGCGCCGATTTAAGCCCGCCGGAAACGCACCTTACGGAACCGGTTTTTGATAATTACGACAGCCTGCCGGCAATAAAAGGCACATCGCAGGATAACGGAGTACTGAGTGAGATACTGATTGATATAAGAAGAAACGAATCGCCTTACCACAGATGGGATAACGAAAATTCACAGTGGATAGATACTTCGGACGGTCCTTACTGGAACCAGATAAGCGCCTCCGGGTCGTGGCAGTTTGATATAAACTATCCTACAAACTGCTGGAGCGCAGGCGTGCAGTACCGGGTGACAGCCCTTGCTGTTGATATAGTTGGAAATACAGATGAAGTATCTGCGCCGCAGAACAGGAGAAATTTTACATTCAGAAATCCGGCGACAACATTTATTATAGATCTTATAGGCTCTCCGGCCGCCGGGCAGAGCTATAATATTACAGCGACCGCCTGGAACCAGGAACATTCACAGCCGGCGATGGCTTACAGGGGACAGGTTGAATTTGAGACATCCGACGCCTATGCTACCTATCCTTCTTCTTACCAGTTTACAGCTTCTGACCAGGGTGAAAAGACATGGGAAGGCGGTATGACTTTCAGGACTTCCGGTGAACAAACGCTGACAATCAGAGATATGGATAATGTTGAAATTTCAACTACCGTTTCAAGGACGGTAATACCCGGGTCTTTGGATTATTTTAGTATCGAGCTTACCCCGGATCCCGTTTCGGAGAACGTAACCGCGGGTCAGCTTCTTGACCTGGAAGTTGCAGCCCGTGATGTGCACGGTAATATTGATGATTCTTTTACCGGAACTGTGGATTTTTACAGCAGCGATAGCGAGGCAGTGTACCCGCCCTCGTGGTATTTTGCACCGGAGGATAATGGTTTCCGGCAGGCTTCCGGTACCGTAGCATTCAGAACATCCAACCTTGGTCCCGGCAATGAACCGGGCGCCTGGCTTATGAGAGCCACTCACGGCGGAGTAGTAAGCGAAAAGACAGGCATAAGGATTTACCCTGCCCACCTGACCTATGAGCGGCCGGATACGCAGCAGCGCGGGAGTTTTGCGGTTGCAGTTGACCCAGGTCCGCATACAGCCGGGCAAGAATATCACGATATTACGGTAGAGGCCCTTGACGCTTACGGGAACCGGCTTTCTACCGGTACCAGTATATACTCCGGGGAAATAAGGTTTACATCCTATGCTGATGGCGGAGATGAACTGTCAAGAACCCGTTTGGGAGGAGAATTGCTGCCGGTGTTCTATACGTTCACAACGGGTCCCGGCGGAGATAACGGGTTCCGCGTATTTACGGCAACTGTTGATTTCCGGAGGACCTCCGTGAATGCCTGGATAGAGGTGAACGATACAGTTCATACAAGCCGGACCGGACGGATGGACGGTATTACAATAAATCACGCCGAAAGAGACGTTTATGAAGTTGAAATGTCAACGAATGTCCAGGCGGGCGCCGTGTCCGACATTACTCTCAGGGCAGTGGATTCCTACGGGAACCTGGTTACCAATATTGACCCGCCTGACGAACTGGCTTTTTATACCAATATTCCTCCGGATTACTTCAGTCTTCCGGCAGCTGGTGCGGAGGAGCTTTCCGGCGGAGAGATTACATTTACGGAATCGGTGACCCTGAACAGGTCTTCCTGGACTACCGGAGGAGATCTGCGCAGCCCCTGGTATGTAGGGATACGCCATAACGATACCGAACAGTTTCCGCATTTAACCGGAGAACAGACCGGTATAAAGGTGCATCCGGGTCCCGCAAGCAATTTCAGCGTAACGGGCATACCCACGCCTGCCGATGCGGGACAGCCTTATACTATTTATGTTGTAGCCCGTGATGAGTTCAACAACCGGGACGTTTATTACACAAGCACAATTACATTCAGATCAAACAACGCTGACTGGACGGTCAGCCCGGCAACATATAACTTTATACCGATTAACAAGGGGAGGAAGAGTTTTGAAGCGACGTTAAGGGAAGCCGGTCAGAATTTTTATCTTGAGGTATTCCAGAGTGTTCCTTATAATGCGGATATAGCAGGAAGGCAGGAGCCAATCAGCGTAACGCATGCATCGTTTCACAACTTTTCAATATCCGGCATAGCTGAACAGCAAAGGGTGGGGTATGTCTCTCAAAATGTTCAGGTTGCGGCGCGTGACCCACATAATAACATATATCGGGACTATGTTTCTACGGTGACATTCAGTTCTCCTTCCGGGGCGCTTATAGACGTCACTCCTTTACAGTATAAATTTAAGCCGGAAGATCAGGGAGTGGCTTACTTTGATGTCCAGATGCATACTCCCGGTGAGCATACTGTGAGAGTTTAC
>PWOI01000130.1 GCA_003557485.1 Elusimicrobiota bacterium
ATGAGACTACAGGAAATTCATCAGGACTTTTATGCTCAGTAACTACACGGCAGGATATAATTGTCGTAAGAAGTATAAATGAAATAATTAGTTTGTTCATTCTTACTCCGTTTCAATTAACCAGCTGTTCGTAAAGAATGGTCGGGAAGGAGGGATTCGAACCCCCGATCTCGTGCTCCCAAAGCACGCGCGTTAAGCCAAGCTACGCTACTTCCCGGTTTTTTATCAATTCAGCCATCTTCTTAAAAGCTATGTATCTGTGGCTGATAGAGTTTTTTTCTTCGGCACTCATATCGGCAAATGTTTTCCCTGTACCATTCACAAGAAAAACGGGGTCGTACCCAAAACCTTCCGTGCCGATTGGCTCTGAAGTTATGCTTCCCGTTACAACCCCTTCTGTAAAATACTTTTTCCCGTCCGGAAAAGCAAGACAGACAACTGTCCGGAATGCAGCAGTGCGTTTGTTCCCGGGTATTCCTTGTAGTTCTTCCAGAAGCTTGCGGACATTATCCTCATACTTTGCCTGCGGGCCCGCATACCGGGCCGAGTGCACCCCCGGAGATCCGTCAAGAGAGTTAACAAAAAGCCCGGTATCGTCTGCAACTGCAGGCTTATTTAAAAAATTTGCCACATATACGGCTTTAATAGCAGCGTTTTCTTCAAGCGTTTCTCCGGTTTCGTCTATTTCTCCTATATCGGGAAACTCACCTGCCCAACGCAGTATTCCGGGAAGGTCTTTAAGTATTTCTTTTATTTCCCTGTATTTATCGGGGTTCTGGGTTGCAAGTATTAATTCTTTCAAATCAGGCCGAGCGCTTTCTTCTGTTCGCTTATCTGTTCCATTATGCCCTTGCCTGCAAGATCAACCATCTCGTCAAGCTGTGATTTTCTGAATGTGGCTTCCTCCCCGGTTGCCTGAAGTTCGCATATCCTGCCGGTTTCTGTCATAACCAGATTCAGGTCTACCTGCGCCGCCATATCCTCGGAACTGTTGAGATCAAGCATAACCGCACCTCGGACCACCCCCGCGCTGATGCCGGCTACAAAATCACTTACAGGCATATGATTGATCTGCCCGCGGCTCTGCATATCAGTGAAAAGAAGATAGAGGGCTATAAAGCCGCCTGTTACGGCAGCAGAACGAGTACCGCCGTCAGCCTGTATGACATCGCAATCAACTATGATGCTTTCATTGGGTATAAGTTCAAGGTTGCATACCGACCTTAAAGACCTTGCTATCATTCTTTCTATTTCGCTGGTACGTCCCCTGACCCCTTTTCTTTCCCTGTTCACCCGTGTTGTACACGAGGAAGGAAGAAGCGAATACTGGGCGCCTACCCAGCCTTTAGGTTCATTCTTTACATGCGGAGGCATCCAGTTACCGGTAGAAGCAGCACACAGCACTCTTGTTTTTCCCTGTGTTATCAGAACGGAACTGGGGTTAGTATCCAGATAGTTTATATCTATTTTTGTTTTTCTTTTCTGGTTATAATCCCTGTTTTCATCCCTTATAAATTTTCCCTGTTTATTATTCAAATTTCCTCCTTCAGGATCTTATTTCTTTTGTTTTTTTCAAAGCATCGTAAAGTATAAGTACCAGCAGAACCACAATAAGCCCAACCAGAAGGTATTTAGTGGGCAGTGTCGGCCTGAGCGTTACCGAACGTATTCTGCGCAGGCTTTCTCCGGCCGTGTTATAGTAAATCCTCATATTTTCGGGTGATATGGCAGCATACCCCAAGTCATCGGGAAGTTCATCGAATGAACTTCCGTACCTTTCATGCAGAAGCCATACCCGGGGATTTGAATTAAAGGATACTATACCGGATAAACCTTTTTCTTCAAGAGCCGTTTCCGCTGCCGGACCGTAAAGAATAACGGTTATCTTTTCCGGGGTTGCCCGGTTATGGAGTTCCTCTTCGCCCCAGGAATAATGACCGCGGGGATGGAGAGCAAGCGTCTTATGCCTCACATCTCGCGTGCTGAATCCTTCCGAAAAATGGAGTTCTTCATTTTCGGCGTTCCACCATATAATTTCTCCCCCGTGCACACCTGCAAGATAAATTACTTCGGGAGTTGTATATATGTGATCCCACTGCTTTTTTCCAGGATCATATACAAGTATTGAACGGGCCCCCCTTCTTTCGGTTAAAGCTGCTGTTATTCCCGTATCGGCGCAGGCGGCAACATCAAGAAATCCGGGGTCTTCTACTGAAAACTGGGGTTCTTTGTCTGTCCTGAAACTGGTTTTGAGTATATACCTGCGTCCTGTCATGTCATGCTCGGCCCGTACCAGTATAGAAGTTTCGCACAGCCATCTGGCTTCGCTCACTGTATAACCGGACAGGGATTTCACTTCAAGCCAGTCAACTTCGTCAATATACATAAGTTTTCCGAAGCGGGAGATAATGATATTGTCTCCCTTTTTTCCATGGAATTCAAAGGCTTCATCAACGGGAGAAACTGCAAGGTCACCGTTAAATTCAAGACTCATCTTTCCGTTTGACCATTTCCTGTAAAAAAGAACCCCTTTGTCGTATGCCGGATCAAACTCCTCTTCGCCGGTTAACTCAATACCCAGTTCCTGTCCGATTAAATCCAGGCAAAGCTCCTGAACCGTAATATCTGTTTCATGCATAGGAGGAAACGGATGAAGGGCTATTGAGATATCCGCTTCTATGGATTCTGATTCAAGAATATTAAATATATGAAACGCTTTTTCCCTTTCCGCGCGCATACGTAGTTCTTCGCCAAGAGGGTGACCGTAATTGCCGTATATACTTAAAACTGCCTTATCTCCCTGCCACCGCGTCATTATATTGTAGGTCCCTGCTGCCGGTAAAGATAATATGAATAACAAAACAAGCGCTATTCCTGTCTTTTTCATTTTTTTATCCCCCTGATGTTTTTTTCCAGCCTGTCAAGCTCATCCTGATATTCAGAAGCGCGCTCCCTGGTCTGACGCACCACTTCTTCAGGCGCTTTTTCAATGAAGTCCCTGCTGCCAAGCTTTTTTTTATAACCTGCTATAACTGAATTGATTTCACTGATTCTTTTCTCAATCCGGTTTATCTCGCGGCTTCGCATAGACTCGGAAATTTCTACAAATACAGCTATTTTACCAACTACTTCAACCGCATCTCCGTCTTTTCTTTTTATTTCAGAACCGACAGTTATCTTTTCAACGCCGGCAAGCTGTTTGATGTAGTGTTCGTATTTATAGATTAATTCCTTATCATTTGTTTCCGCTTTCACTGAGACATTGAGTTTTTCGGCAGGCTGTATTTTTACTTCCCCCCTTATGTTTCTTATCGAAGATATTATATCCATTAAAATCCTCATTGCCCCGATATCGCTTTCCGGAATATCAGGTGTCTTTAATTCTTTTCCATTCATATCAAGCGGAGTTTTTCCGGGAAGCTCGGCATGTATTGATATATATTCCCATATCTGGGATGTTATAAACGGGGTCACCGGATGCATAAGGTTAAGTATGCGGACAAGCACGAAAAGAAGCACTTTCTGGACCGTTTGTCTCTGTTGTCCCTCTGAATAAAGACGGAGTTTGGCAAGTTCCAGGTACCAGTCGCAGAAATAGTTCCATACAAATTCGTATATAAGGCGGCAGGCGCTTGCGTTATTGAATTTCCTGTATGAAGAATATACTCTATCAGTAAATGTTTCAAGCTCACTTAATATCCATTTGTCGGCAAGTTCCATATCGGCGACTTCCGGAAGCTGCAGGTCTTTAACTTCCATCTCCCCTATGATAAGACGTGCAGCATTATGAAGTTTATTCATAAAATTTCTTGCCGCAATGAAGTCGTCATCGGAAAGCTGCAGGTCACGACCCGGAACAGCGCTTTTTGCCAGCGAGAACCTTAGGGCATCCGTACCGTACTCTTTTACTATATCCATCGGATCAATTACATTGCCCTTTGATTTAGACATTTTCTCGCCTTTTTCGTCCCTTATCATTCCGTGTATGTTTACTTTCGCAAAGGGGATATCTCCCCTCAACTTGAGCCCCATCATTATCATTCTCGCAACCCAGAGGTAGAGTATTTCATGGCCTGTAACAAGCACTTTAGTGGGATAGTAATATTTAAGGTCCTCTGTTTCCTCAGGCCATCCCAAAGTTGAAAAAGGCCACAATGCGGAAGAAAACCAGGTGTCAAGTACATCCTCATCCTGCCTAACGGTTCTCCCGCAGTCAGGGCAGCTGTCAGGCTTAGCGCGCAGAGCAAAAGGCCCGCATCCCTTTTCGCAGTAATAAACCGGTATTCGGTGGCCCCACCATATCTGCCTTGATATACACCAGTCATGTATATTTTCAAGCCAATTCAAATAAGGCTTTTCCCAGATTGAAGGAATGAATTTTACTTTTTTCTCTTCCGAAACCTTTATAGCCGCGGAAGCAATGTCTTTCATTTTAAGAAACCACTGTTCGGATATTAGAGGCTCTATCAACGTTGAACACCTATAACAAAGGCCCGGCGCATGGGTATAATCTTCTGTTTTTTCCAATAATTCCAACTTTTCAAGCTCTTCAAGTATTTTCTTGCGGCATTCGAAGCGGTCCATCCCGGAAAACTTTCCCGCCTCTTCGGTCATCCTAGCTTCTTCATCAATTACTTTAACAAACTCAAGAGAATGCCTTCTTCCCATATCAAAGTCATTGGGATCGTGAGCAGGCGTTACTTTTACTACCCCTGACCCGAAAGCCGGATCGACAAAATCATCCTTTATAACACAGATATCTCTTCCCGTAAGGGGGAGTGATATTTTCTTGCCCTCAAGGTTTTTATATCTTTTATCCGAAGGATTTACTGCAACAGCCGTATCGCCGAGCATAGTCTCGGGCCGGGTCGTTGCCACGGTTACATAAGAATCCTTTTCTCCGGCAATAGGGTATTTTATATGCCACAGTTTTGATTGCCGGGGCTCATTCTCAAGCTCTATATCGGATAGAGCAGTGCGGCAGCGCGGGCAGAAATTAATCATATATTCCCCCCGGTAAATCAGCCCTTCTTCAAAAAGAGTTACAAATGTCTCAGTTACGGCCTTTGAACATTGCCCGTCCATCGTGAAACGCATCCTATCCCAGTCGCAGCCGCAGCCGAGCATTTTCAGCTGGTTTATTATGGTGCCGCCGGATTCCTCTTTCCACTTTTCCATTCTCTCCAAAAACTTTTCTCTGCCCATTTGAGTCCGCGTCCGGCCGTCCTCTTCAAGAATCAGCCTTTCAACTACATTCTGGGTCGCTATCCCGCCGTGGTCCGTACCGGGCTGCCACATAGTGTTAAACCCGTTGATCTTGTGGAATCTTATAACAATATCCTGAATAACATTGTTGAGGGCATGCCCCATATGCAGCGCGCCCGTTATATTTGGAGGAGGAATTACTATAGAGTAAGGTTTTCTATTGTCGGGGGCTGAAGAAAAAGTCTTATTCTCCAGCCAGTATTCTGCCCATTTTTTCTCGTATTCAGCGGGATTGTTTGTCTTCGAAAGCTGTTTCATAACTAAAAATAGTACCTTAAACCGGTCATTGCAGTAAATTCAAAAGCTGTATCCGGGACAACGCCGACAACCGGGGCCACTTCCAGAAACGCATCCATAGGGGCCTCGGGGAAAATATAGCTTATTCCTCCGGGAAACCGTAAACCTACTGTGCTCTTGTCAGGGTCGTCGTCCCTGATCCTGACTCTTGTCCCAAACCCGTAATATAGCGGGTAAGATTGCTGTCCGTTGTCTATAATGTCAAAAAAATGCTTCAGGAAATTAACAGAAAATTTAAGCTCTCCACCCCACCAAGAAAGGACAGCGTCTATTGCTGTATCCTCGGCTCGCCATGTTTTAATGCTTATACCGCTCAGGTCTCCAACAGCAATGCCGGTACCGATTGTTTTTTCTCGAATGTTTCCCATAACCGGACCGGCTGTTAAAACCAGCGCCATCAGCGCCGGGAGAATGTATCTCATTATTTCTCGTTTACTTCGGGCGAAAGGATACCGAAAACCCCGCCTCCGAGATGATGTATTGTTCTACCGCTTTCCTTTTCGGGAGAAACCCTGTCGGTAAAACCGTCTTTTGACGCGCCGGCTTTAAGAGCTTCCCCTATTATCATAGCCACGGAACCTACTTGAAATTCCCCGTCCAGGGCGCACTCTATGTAGCCGGTAAAACCTTCCGGTATAAGAGCGTCTGCTTTTTCTCCCTTTTCGGTATTTACCGGGAACTTTTTAAACTTGTTTTCATCAGCGCCGGAAACCGAACCGCAGTACCTGACAAATTCTGCGGAGGAAAGATTCGGAATACAGATTATAAATTTCCCGGTGCTTTTTATGTTTTCATATGTTTTATGGGTTTTCCCAAGTCCTATAAGAATCTTGGATGGACTCTTGCGTACAGGACAATTCCATGCCACGGGAGCTATATCGTAAACCCCTTCCGGTGATTTTGTGGAAACCATGACCACTGGGCCGTGATTTACAAGCCGGTAAGCAATGTCTATGGGTATTTCCTTGTAAGTACTCATATTTTATAAACTCCTTTTTATCCGAATTTATAGTGCTTTCTTATCTTCTTTGTTATTTTCCAGGTGCAGTCCATACCTTCCGGAAAAACAACATAATCCCCCTCACTGAATTCAACCGGTTCGCCGCTGGAAGGTTTCACTTCGGCATGGCCCTCAAGTATGTAGCAGTGCTCTTCCGATGAATAATGCCAGGGAAATTCTGACTCTTCTTTTTCCCAGATATCCCATCTGAAAACACCCAGATCCTCCAGTTCCTGTTTTGAAGGCTTACTGATTTCTATCTGTGCCATAAATTCACCTTACTTTTCAATTATTTCAACCCGTTCCATAACAACCGGTTGAGCAGGCCTGTCACCCGGACCGGTAGGGGTACGGGCAATTTCATAAACATAATCCATTCCCTCAGTAACTTCTCCAAATATTGTATGCCTTCCGTCTAACCATGGCGTAGGGGAAACGGTAATAAAAAACTGGCTCCCGTTTGTATTGGGACCGGCGTTTGCCATTGCAAGGATTCCTGGACGGTCGAAACTCAATCCTTCAACTATTTCGCAGTCAAACTGGTAGCCCGGCCCGCCTCGCCCTGTTCCAAGCGGGTCGCCTCCCTGGATCATAAATCCATCGATAACCCTGTGAAAAATTAATCCATCGTAGAATCTTCCTGTTGTTAATTCTCCAGTTTGAGGATCCCGGTACTCCCTGGTTCCGGAAGCAAGTCCCGTAAAGTTTTCCACCGTCTCGGGAGTTTTGTCGGAAAACAGTTTTATAACAATTTCACCGAGTTCTTCCCCCCCAACGGAAACTTCTATACGCGCACCTGTGACCCCGGTTTTTTCTTCTAAATGTTCTTTATCCAAAGGAGCCTCCTCTTTAATTGAGATATCTTCCTTTAATAACGACTCATCTTTCGAACAGCCGCCAACAACCAGTATGCCCGAAAGGCATATAACCGTAATAACTTTTTTCATGCTTAAACCACCTCTTTCGCCACTTTTATTCCCCTGCAGAAAGATTTTATTTTATCCAGTTGTCCGCTGTACCTGAAATTTTCATCCCAGAAGGGGAATGTCCTGCACTGGGAAGGCCTCTCCTTGTATATAACACAACGGGAATCTTCAAGAAAAATACACGGCTTTTCGTAGTTTCCCTTCAACCTGAGGCTTCCCTGGAACCGTTCTGAATACCGCTGCAGAAAGTCTTCTTCCTTCATCCCCAGAAGCGCCGCCATAGAACGGGCCTCTCCGGAATCAATAAAAACATATCCATCCTGACAGCAGCATTGGCCGCAGGCCGTGCATTTAAAATCTATTTTCATTTTCATATAATATCATTTAGAGCTTAAAAATCAACCGGAAAGAGGGAATCAGTAGCTGAAGCCGCTGTCTCCTATGAATTCTCTAAGTATGGAAGTCTGCGGCACCTCGTCCGGCGCCAGGGGAAGAAAAAACTCCAGGTAGTTCAGCAGCCGGCACGCCTCATAATACTTGCCGGAACCGTCCGGCTCAATATCCTTGAGGAGTTTTTCTATCATAGGTTTCAGTACAGCCTGCTCATATATTATGGAAGAATTGAAAAAAATATTTGCCCGTTCCTGGAAAGGAAAAACATATTTTTCCTCACCGCTTCTTACTTTGGGAAACATCTTAAGCGTATCGCCGGCCTTATGGCTGCGGAACATGGAATCTCTCACTATTCTTCGCATAAGCCTGGAATCAGAAGTAAATATTCTTGAACTGTGATCTATACATAGCTGTGTCAGGGCGCTGACAAAAATCCTTACCTGGCCGCTGCATCCAGGACAATCCGTAAGCTGCGTATTAAGCCCGTGTATACCTTCAACAAGAAAAACAGTTTCCGGAACTTTCTTGATTAAGCGGCCGGATGTTCTCCGCTGTCCGGTTTTAAAATCAAAATCCGGCAGCTCCACAGCTTCCCCGGCAAGACAGGATTTCATATTACAGCGGAAAAGGTCCAAATCCATTGCCCTGATGCTTTCAAAGTCAGGTTCGCCTTCGGGAGTAAGAGGTGTCTTGTCCCGGGGCAGAAAATAATCGTCCAGGTGGATCATTTCCGGCATAAGCCCGTTGGCCCTAAGCTGTATGGCAAGCCTTTTTACAAATGTTGTTTTTCCCGAAGAAGAAGGCCCGGCTATGAAAACAAAATTGTTTCCGGGATGTTTTTCCGTTATCCCGTCAGCAATGCGTGCTATCTTTTTTTCATGAAAAGCTTCCTGTATTTTAATGAGCGTCGAGATTTCTCCGCTATCAATAGCGCTGTTGAGATCAGGCACGTGGTGTATTCCGAGTATGGCATTCCAATTTTTTGTCTCCTCATATACGCTGAAGAGTTTTTCCTGCCTGTCGGCATTTTTAGGAACAGATGAAATTTTACTTCCCGGATACTGAAGGACAAAACCGTGCCTGTACTGCATAAGCCGGAAGGAAGACAATATACCTGCGCTGGCTACGCAGTCAAGAAACATAAAATCAAAAAAATCCCTTAGGAAGACAAGACCTATACGGGGTTTTTTAAGCCATCCGGCCGCAGCAACTTTATCGTACCTCTCTTCATTTTTGAACATCCCAATGGCTTTTTCCCGAAAGACCTTTGTAACTTTGAATTCAGCATCGCTTTTTACTATCTGGCGCATTCTTTTTTCAAGGTTTTTTACAATACCTGCAGGAAGGGGAGCGCGGCCGGCAGACTCAAAAAAGTATCCGTGCATAATAGACTGGCCCACCTGAAGTTTTAAGGTTGGATAAAGCTCCTTCTGGGCGCATTTCAGAAGAATAACAAGACTGCGACGGTAAATCTCCACACCGTGTTTTGTCCCGTAATCTGCTTCTTTTTTAAAAGCTGTTTTGAATACCGGTTTCATAATTACATATTACTTATTACAGATTATTGATTTAATTTCAACTTTCAAGGTTGCAGTTTCTCTAAAAGTGTAATTGCTTTTTGACAATTATTAATATATAATTTCTCCGGATGATGGAACAGGCGGAAAAAACTGCCTGTGTCGTATTTAGTTTAACAGGAGTCATTAGAATGCAAGGAAGCAAGTTGTATGTCGGAAACCTTAATTTCGACGTAAAGGAAGACCAGCTTAAAGAACTTTTTGCCTCACACGGTGAGATTAAAGACCTTATAATAATCAAGGACAAGTTCAGCGGCAGGTCAAAAGGTTTCGGGTTTGTTGAGTTTGCAAGTCCCGAGGAAGCAAAGAAAGCCGCTGATGCGCTTAACGACCAGGAGTTCGAGGGAAGAGGCCTAAGGATAGCCGAAGCCCAACCGAAAAGAGACGACAGAAGATAAGTATAAATACACAAGTACTTAGACGCCGCGCTTTACTAATACTTTAGCGCGGCGTTTTTTTATATCTTAAATTATTTGACAAATTTTAAAATTTTTAGTAATTAAATATTACCGAAAAGTTAATATATTATTTAAGGAGCAGTTATCATGACTAAAAAAATTACCGAAAGCGTACAGTGGGTGGGTAAAACCGACTGGGAACTCAGAAAATTTCATGGAAATGAATATTCAACGCACCGGGGAAGCACCTATAATTCCTATCTTGTTCGGGATGAAAAAACAGCTCTTATTGATACTGTATGGAAACCCTTTGCCGGTGAATTTGTCAACAATCTCAAAAAAGAAATAGACCTAAAAGATATAGATTTCGTTGTAGCCAATCACGCGGAAATTGATCACAGCGGCGCGCTTCCGGAACTTATCAGGGAAATACCGGACGTACCTGTCTACTGCACTAAAAACGGCATTGCTTCCCTGAAGGGGCATTATCATGGAGACTGGAACTTCAATCCCGTAAAAACGGGTGACCGCATCAGCCTAGGATCAAAGGAACTCATATTTGTAGAGGCCAAAATGCTCCACTGGCCCGACAGCATGTTCTGCTATCTGACCGAAGAGAATATACTTTTTTCAAACGATGCTTTCGGTCAGCATTATGCTACCGAAGAACTTTTTAACGACCGGGTAGATAGATGCGAACTTTACCAGGAAGCAGTTAAGTATTATGCAAATATCCTGACTCCTTTCAGCGCACTGGTTACAAGGAAAATTGACGAGCTTCTGTCTCTGAAGCTTCCCGTAGATATAATATGCCCGAGCCATGGAGTAATATGGAGAGACAATCCGCTGCAGATAGTAGAGCAGTACAAAAAATGGGCGGACTCATATAAAGAGGACCAGGTATCTATAATTTATGATACTATGTGGAACGCTACCAAAAGAATAGCTGAGGCAGTCGCGGCAGGTATAAAAAAAACAAATCCACAGACGCGCATAAAGCTTTTTAAAGTATCAGAATCTGACAGCAATGACGTAATCACCGAGGTATTCAAATCTAAGGCCGTTATAGCAGGTTCCCCTACCATAAACAGGGGTATACTTACTTCAATGGCTGCGATACTTGAAGAAATAAGGGGCCTGGGTTTTAAAGGCAAAAAAGCTGCCGCTTTCGGCAGCTACGGCTGGAGCGGGGAATCTCCCGGATTAATTGATTCAAGGCTCAAGGATGCCGGTTTTCAAATGATGGGCGAGCCTTTGAAAATCTCCTGGAACCCGGACGAATCACAGCTGCAGGAATCTTTAAAATGGGGAGAAACCCTTAAGATTAAGGATTAATACTCCATCTGGAATCTGAGGCCCATCGATAACCCGCTGTAATTATAGGGCAGGTAGCTTTCAAATTCCATATTGGATGACTGTGTCTGGTAAGTAAAAAACAGAGAAGTCGCAGAACTTTCCCCGGTCTGTTTCCTGAATCCCATTGTGTTTACAAACAAGGTCCGGCGCTGGTTTTCATCTTTAATAAATTTTCCGTCACTGTCCCTGGGTTCCCTGCTTGTATAAAATCTCCAGCTTATCCGCGGAGAAAGAAAGAATGTCCAGTCCCTGCCTATATAGGTTGACATAGGCATAGTAAGAGAGGGTTCTATGTAATTAAAGAAACCCTCGTGAAAAGACATCGGCGCAGTTGAAGTAAGGAACTCAAAGTGCTGGTAGTTCTGGTTTGAGGACCGGAAAGAGATTTCAGCCCCGGGTTCTGAAACTATTCTGTCTGTAAGCATCATAGAACGGCTTCCGTAAGCGCTTATTACAATATCCCTCTGGAGCGTATCGGAATAAAAACTGCCGTCCTTCTGCGCCTTGTCTACCGCAACTTTCTGGCGGGTATAGAATATAGGATTAAGTGAAAGCCCGAATCTTGTTCCTGATATATTTCCCGAATAGGCCAGCCTTATGCTGTGGTGGTTCTGAGTCCCCTCGGTATCGCTTGCGTCTGCACCGGCCCTGATCTCGGCAAGCAGGTCGCTGTAATTCGGAAAAGTGACATAATTATACCCTAAAGTAACTGCGGAACCTATACCCAGCAGTTTTCTCTCCATTGTTGTGCTTCCGCCGTAACGGTTAAAATTGTAAAGGCCGCTATCCCATGTTTCATTGGTCCCTGCGCGGCGGCGCTCCATCATGACGCTGAATTGAGATTTAAGGACCATATCTCTCATATACCAGTGGTGGCGCCCCACAAAAATATGGTTAAGGTACCTTTCGCGAAACTCCCTTCCCTCCTGATGCTTGAGGCCCGGCCCCTGGTAGCTTAGCGAGTAGTAACCGATAACACTGTGATCGTCAATCGGACGGGCTATTACACCTATCTCGTTGGAAAGATTTGCCAAAAAACCCCAGTCCCCGTCCGGAGAGAGAGAGACTCCCTGCCCCAGCTGGTAGTTATAATAAGGTGCTAGCTCCAGGGATGCAGCGGGCAGCGCTAAACATAGGCAGAAAAATAAAATTAATATTACTGTTTTTTTACTCATTTTCAGAAGTTCCATTTCCATCCTAGGAAGGGATGAACAACCAGAAGCCCTTCCGGATATATGTTGAAGCCCATTTCAAGATGTTTTCTTTTCCAGGCAATACGGGAAAAGATTTTGTTGTAATTAAAGCCATACCCCAGGTAGGCTGTTATAGCCCTGTTTTCACCGGTAATATTTGATATGCCGGTAATGAGAATGTTGTCCTTTCTTCTAATTACCAGCTCACCAAGCGTTTCGTCATCGGTGATTTTTATTACGTCTGCTTCCGGCAAAACAATATCCAGAGAAACTACCGAATGGTGAAACCCGGCAAAAAGCGAAGTTTCATCCGAAACAGCTTTTGCAAGGGTCATACCAAAACTGTAGTTTGTCATAGAAGGTTCCGGAGCGTCATCATCCTCATCATCCATAAACGAGGGAAGCAGATCCAGCATCAGTATTCTCCCGTAAGCGCCGGTAAAGTCAACCTGCGGGACCCAGGGACTAAGGCCCCCGTCACCCAAAACTCTCACTTTAGCATTAAGGTTAAGCCAGGTAAGAGGCAATGTAGTAGGAAGGAAATTTGTCCTGAACTCCACTCTTTTATCGGCCCTACACGGGGAATAATCAACATTGTCAAGATGGAGATTATAGAAAAAATCATCCGGGTTGCTTATAAACCTAAGAGCCGTAGGGACAACCCAGGAAGGCACATCCGCACAGAGTCGGGCCGAAGCCGAAAAAACAATACATACAGCAATTAGTTTTTTTACTGTTTTAATCATCATCGTCAATTGAACTCAGATCAACATTCTTTGCAATCTCTTCCAGCACATTAAACATAACGTCAGGAGTCGCAACAATGTCTATATTGTTGGAAAAGAAATCGGTTGCCTTGTTAAAGCCCTCAAGGGCCAGTCGCCTGTTCTTGGGATTATCACTGTCTATAGAAATCTCTTCATCAGGAGAAATATCATCACCTCCAAGAATGTAATCCTCAGTAAAACCGTAACGCGGCATAAAAGAGAGCTGGAAGGCAATTCTTCTCATAGCCTGGAAAGGGTTAATGTCTCCTGTTTCAATATCTTTTACGGAAAAAAGCCTTCCCTCGTTGTTTATCAGCCAGCCTTCCATTCCCAGTCGTATTATTTTTTCTTTACCGCCCTGCACAATAGTTAATCCGGGAGAAATCGACCAGAAGGAAATCCTGTCATCTTCAGGATCTCTGAATATGCCGTCTCCGATTTCTATCGTTTCACCTTCGGGATCCTTTTTAGGTTTCCACTCTCCGTACTTGCGGCTTATAAAGGTTATATCGGGCTCTGCCATATCGTCTTCCTTATAGTCCCACTCGGATTCCATAACTATGCTGTCTTCGCGGTTTGAAAACCTTATGGTCTGTTTTGTGGGATGGAAATCCTTTTCGTCGCTGTCGGATATTTTATCAATAAATTTGAACCATCCGGACATTCTCTCGGGAATACGACGATTGAACTCTATTTTAGTTTCAACGTAGTCAAGCCGGCTGCCGGAAGACTCTACACCGAAATTACCCCGCCTGTACCTATAGTTATCCCTCTTTGTTATATTTATAAAATGAAGGGTATTAGATGCCGGGCGCATAAGGTGCTGCTCTACCCTGACGAGGTTTCCGTGATAGTCCCTGAGGGTCCTGCCGGTGCTGGTATCGGTTTCCCTTTTCTGTTCTACCGTATCCTGGGCCTGGCGAACATCAACCCTTATATCGGAAACTGCGGACCTTATCTCACTTCTCAGGTCCTGTTTTACTTCTGCTGCTTCATCAATAGTATCTTCCGGCTCATCAACAGGATCCTCATATTCATCATCTTCATAATCATTTTCTACCATTGATTCGTCAAGATCACTGTCCCGTAACGTCTCGTCCGGATCGTCAAAATCTTCCGGATAAGAAGGGGCAACGTTTTTAAGTATCTTAGAAAACTGGCCGGCGCTGATTGATACTTCCTCTCCGGTTTCAAGTCCCAGTGCGGTTACAAGGCCGGAAAAAACCTTGACAAGGGTCTCGTTAAGCGATTCATCTACAGCAACCGAGAACTCCGTTCCTTTTACAGAAATAACAGACTCGGGAGTAGTTATATTATAGCTTTCGTTAGAGGTGAGCCTTCTTACCCTGGAAAAAAGTTCGCCGTTAAAAAGTTCTATATTGGTTTCCTCGTCAAGGGCGGCTATTTTCATATGGCTCCCCGGTCCGAGACGGGTCATATGTCCCTGGCTGAAACTGACCTCCGCCCAGGAATCCGGCTCTGTCCTGACCTTATCACCGGCTGAAAGAGATATCCCTTCTTCGGCTTTTTCCCATATATCCTGACCGGAAACCCGGTAAACGACCTCCCCCTCAAGAGCGCTTATTTTTGCCGTAAAGGCAAAAGCCCTTCCGGAAAAAACAAGAACTATCATCAGGGCAGTTGCTGCGCTGCTTATTAATATTTTTCTTAGCTTCATAAATTTTCTCCTCCCCCCTTATACTGCACCTCGTTTATCTTAGAATAAAACAGTGATGCAGTCAGTGACTTAAGTCACAAGTATTTTCATTATATATTATTTTTAAATACCCTTCAATTAAATAATATTAACCTGGAATACGGCTTGCCGCCTCTTTAAGGCTTTTAACCCTGACAATACCGCCATTCAGCGGGAAACTTTTGTTCCAGGGCTGGTCAACCAGAAAAACAGTTGTTCCGGACCCGGCTATTTCACTGGCAAATTCCCACCGGTCTTCTATGAAATAATCAAGATTGATTTTTTTCTTCTCCAAAGGAAGTAGCTTTGACTGCATATCAGTGAATACAACTTCCTTTGCGGGTATTGAACAGTCACTGATCCATTTACGGGTAGCTGAAACTGCCTTTGGGGGACGGGAAGTTACAATATAAAGGTTGTGCTTTTCTCCTATTTTCATAAGACTTTCAAGCGCTCCTTCATAGAAAGGTATATCTTCCCAAATGCAGTCCCCGATCATTTTTTCCATTGCAAGAGAGGCCTGCTGCGGGGTTACTTCTATGCAGTCCTCAAAAAAATAAGAAGTCACCTGTTCCGGAACGAACGTTTTTCCGCATAACTCTTCCAGGTACCCCAGGTACACACGTACGGTATCTACAATGACACCGTCTATATCAACGCCTATGTTCTTCAAAAACAGTTTCCTTTATATCATGCAATACCGGGAACATTACTATATGAAACGGGCTTGTTATCGCCTGGGTAACTATGCTGTCGGGGGACGGCTCTGAAAAACTATATAAAACATGCAAACGGCCGTTTTTTAAATAAATATTATCTATATTTACGGAATATCCTCCCGTAGATTTCTCGCCCATGAACACAGCAGCCAGAATTGTATTCTCAAAATCTATTTCAGGAATATCAGGAACAGGATAGTGGTGACTGTACATCATACCCCAAAGATCTTCCAATTCGTTGTGGTTGCTTACTATAATAAAATGTTCTCTGTTGATTCCGCTGTAGGACCCTCTTTCAAAGGTGCTAAATTCAATTTCCGTCTTTTTCTCAGGGAGTTCTACCACGATAGCCTCCTCTTTGATACCCCAGATGCTGCACTCGGCCCTTATTCCTATTACCGTCCCCGTTGCCATGCCGGGAAAATAAAAAGAAGTTCTCTGTACTTTTTCATCTCCCTGTTTTGAAAACTCCTGCATAGCCCTTGTCTCTCCGGAAAAAGCCGTAATCCACTTTATATAGTGAGAGCCGGAACGTTCAGTTTCATGAAAGACGGAAACATCCAGAATTCCTCCGTAAATATTATATGAAGCTATTATTTCCTGAGGCGGATGCGCCGCTGCAAAGGAAAAAGAAAAAAAACAAACTAACGCCGCACTTACGGATAGTTTCAATTTATTCATTTACTGAATCCTTACCCCCCGACACTACCACAACATAAACATCCTCACCTGCCTCAAATGAAGTAAGCAGAAGCGTTTTTCCGTTACGGTTAAAGAAAGCTATCTCTTTTGGTATCCCCGGAACTCCGGCCGCAATATCTTTTATCCTCTCCATATTAAAATCTGAAAGAGCTTCGGAAACTTTTTCGGGACGCCATCCGGAAGAAACAGCGCCAAGAGAAACCCTGTCCATTATTTCTTCCGAGTTACCCGTAGCGCTTATTACAGAAAACTTAATGCCAGTTACGCCAGGTACCATGGGGACCCTTCTGGAAGTTACTTCTTCGGGAAGTGAAAACCCGAATAGATCAGGATCAAAATGAGCTGTTTTTTCAAAGGCCAGAGGGCCAAGCCAACGGTGTCCTATATAAACAGCCCCGGCAAGAAGAAATATAAAGAACAGCATGGCTGAAAAAAACTTGAGACACCCGCTTTTATTTTTCTCTTTTTTTTCTTTCACCCTTTATTACTTGTTATTGAGCCGGCCTGAAGCATTTTTTCTTACTTCAGGAATAAACCTGGGGCTAACGCTTACGGTGTTAATGCCGGTTGCAAGAATCTTCTTTAAAAACTCCATTTCCGCCGCCATCTCCCCGCATATTGAAATAGGCCTTTTATGTTTGGCTGCGGCATCGGCTATATTCTTCAGAAGAGCCCAGAAAACTTCCCGGTCCGGGTCATAGTCATAGGAAACCGAGTCATTGTTCCTGTCAACGGCAAAGAGGTACTGCACAAGGTCGTTGCTGCCTATGCTCGAAAAATCGGCTTCTTTTAGGATGCTGTCAGCCTGAAGACACGCAGCGGGCACCTCAAACATTGCGCCGAACCTGATATCTCCGGTTTTCATATCCTTTACGGCTTTATTGAATTTTTTTCTTATGCTGAGAAACTGTTTGGTATCAATAACCATAGGCACCATAACATGAACGTCTCCGTGAAGAGATGCGCCCGCCAAGGCTCTCGCCTGGGCATTAAGCAGTTCTTCATTTGCTTCCAACAGCCTTGCCCCTCTCAACCCGAGCGCCGGATTTTCTTCTCTTATATACTTCAGGCCGGGCGACGGTTTATCGCTTCCAAGGTCAAGCATCCTGAAATAAACAGGTCTATCTTTCATTTCCTTTACGGCTTTTACATAGTGCTGATACTGTTCATCTTCGGAGAGCATCTTGCCTTCTCTCATAAATTCAAATTCCGTTCTGTAAAGCCCTATTCCCTCGGCCTCCATTTCAACTGCCTCGGCTATATCAGAGGTTGTGTTTACATTGGCCAGCACCTTAACATTTTTTACCGGGCTTACTTTCTGTACCTTTCTTAAGCTTTTTGCGTTTATCTCCTTTACCTGGGTAACGGCTTCTTCCGAAGGGTTAACAACAACCTTTCCTTCATTGCCGTCAACGATAACCTCCATACCGCAGTTAAGGAAACTGTGTATCCCGTTAAGCCCGCTGACTGCGGGTATTCCAAGGGCGCGGGCAAGAATGGCGGCATGAGAACCCGGGCCGCCTTTCTCGGTAATAAAACCTGATACACTGGCAGTATTCATATCCATTGTAAGGTGGGGAGTAAGCTCTTCGGCTACAATTATCCTGTTCTGTCCGCGCACACAGAATCTCTGGTCCTGGCAGTTAAATGCCGGATCCGTTTCCCCGAGCCTGGCAAGAATCCTGGATTTTATCTCGGCTATATCCGAACTTCTCTGTTTAAGATACTCATCATCAATTGAAGCTATCCTGTTTTCGTAATCCTCAAAAACTTCAGTGACGGCAGCTTCGGCGTTAAGGTGTTTCTGTTCAACGGCCGTGTTTATTTTGCGCCTGACGGAGCGGTCTTTCAGTATCATCAGATGTGCCTCAAAGATACCGGCTTCATTTTCACCGACCTTCTCTGCCGTCTCTTTTTTTATGGCTCCGGTTTTCTCTATTGCTTCATTAAAGGCTCTTTCTATGCGCTTCTTTTCGTTTTCTATATTATCTACATTAATTTTATAGAAGGCTGGCTGTCTGTGTACGGTGTCGTTGAAGAGACATATCCTGGCCACTGCAACGCCCCTGCTAATGGAGCGGCCGTTCAGTGTAAATTCTCTTTTTGATTTTATTTTTTTAGTGGTTTTTTCTACTGCCATTTTCGTTGTGCTTATTATAGCAAAATTCCTTTAATTGTTTAATTCAAATCAGGCCGGTCAATTATCCCCCGGCAGGCAGGGAATCTTCTGCATCCCATAAATTTTTTTCCTTTATATCTACCGGTTTTTGCAGCCCTGACAACCATTCCGGAACCGCATTCAGGGCATATATTAGTTGCTTTTTGTCTTTTTCTTTCTGAAAACTTCTTTCTTCCGAAAGGACGCATAAAGCCATTTACTTTATTTTTTGACAAAACACCTTTAATCATATCAAACGCCGCAAAGATCATTAAACCTGCGGCAAGTATAATAAAAAGAGGGGCAACCCGGCCGGCTAAAGTAATCAGCAAGTAGAGCAAACCGCATACAATTAATAATTTTAAAATGGCAATATTATATCTGCGCATAATTTTTACCTTTAATATATTGTATCAGCCGATTTCGCTTAATGAGAATCCGCAGGAAGATTTGGCCGCGTACTTCTTAAAGAGATCTCTTATATGATCATCCATTGTGAAATAAAACACCTGCCATCCTGATTCGGAAAGTGCAACAGCCCTGTCAACCATTTTTTCCCGACGTTTCCAGTCGGAATACTGAAAGGCGTCGTCCAGTATAAAAAACATCCTGTTTTTTCCTAAAAGCCGGGCTGCCATTCCTATACGCAGGCCAAGGAAAATCTGCTCGCGGGCGCCGTCACTGACTTCGTCAAGGCCGTACTCTGCGTAACCGTCCGACAGGTACAGCTTGTTCTCTTTTAGTTTAAAAGACTTATATTTCGCAGTAAACTTCTCAACGGGTTCTTTCAGTTCCTGATTTTCAAGCGCCATACGAACCTTTTCTTCTTCTCTTCCAGACATTTCATCAATAACACTTGCAAGGCAGGCGGTTCCTATTATTCCGGCTGTTGTCTGTCTGTATTCCTGCTGCACAATGCGGCGAGTTTGAAGAAGACTGTCTATAAGTTTTTCATCATCAACGGCATCAGAACCTGTAATACGGACTATTCGTGTTCTAATATCATCCAACGGTTCCCTTAGTTTCTGAAGTATTTCCTGCTGTTTCTGAAGTTCTTCAATGGTTTTTTCTTCTTTTTTCTCATCATAATCGGAGGGTTCTTCACTTTTTATAAAGTCCTCTTCTTTTACTTTAAGTGACGCCAGCTCGCTGCTGCACTGGTTAATTTTTTTCTCTGTTTCCTTCCTTGTATTTTCCTGCTGTTTTATTGTTTCTTCCCAGTCTTTTTCATCCGGAAGAGGCTTTGTAATATCAAGGAGCCACTTTTCTATTTTCGAGCCAGCATCCGTTATCCTATCCTCAATATTCAAAAGGTTTTCCCGGACAGCTTCCAGTTTATGACTGATTTCTGTCAGTTGAGAAATTTTACTTTTGATTGTTGAAAAATCCTTTAATTCTTCTGCAAAATGCTCCCGGTAAGTATCTTTTATATTATCAACCTCCCGGTCGGAACTTATGCTGCGCGGTTTCATGAGCAGAACTGCTGCCGCTGAAGCAAGCATCGCAGCCAGCGCTGCCGGAGGATAAATAAAGACAAGAAGCGCAGATGCAGCTATTAAGGTTATTATGAGGCCACGGTAAAAACCGGGAGAGGCACCATCGCTTATTATAGATTCGTATGTTTCACGGGCTTCTTCAAGCCAGGGGAGATATTTAATCTGTTCTTCTTTGTATTTTATTTCAACTCTTTTTTCAGATGCTTCACGCTTAAGGTTTTTCCTGGCGGAAACTTCCAGGGAAAGCTTTTTGAGGTGTTCCTCTCCCGGCATATCCTGCAGGCGTTTTCGGAGCTGTTCTATTGTACTGCTTAACTTAAACGCATAGCGCCTTCTTGATTCCTCGTGCTGTTTTTTTTCCTTTTCAAGTTTTTCTATATACCTCTTACAGTCAACAAGAGGCCCGAGACTGTACCTGCTGTTTAAATCCTCTTTAAGCTTGTCTATCTGTTGCAGCTTTTCGGCAGCGTTTTCCCTGCTTTTAACAATACCAAGTCCCCCGGGTATATTAATGGCGTTTTCTTCAATTACTGCCTTTCTGAGAGTTTTCCCTATTTTTCCGTCTATTTCCGAAAGAATCTTTTTCCCGGAAAGATAGGCTTTCAATACTTCCATGTGATTGTCAGCACTTATTTCTTTTGTTGATATCTCGCTGTGGGCACCTTTTATTATCATAAGTTTGTCTATCTCAGCAGGGAGGCCCGGGAGACCCTCCTGAAGGTAGTCGTTAAGGCTTTCAGGCGAAGACGGAGTAAAAGCCGTTCCTTTTTTATCCGCCCCTTCTATAATTATCTTCCCTTCCGGTGAAATTTCCCTTAAATCCCAGTTTTTCCCGAAAAGACAGCTGATTATGAATTCCACAAGGAAGGTCTTGCCTGATTCATTTTTTCCGTAAACAAGATTAAGGTCTTCCGCTTTCAGGGAGAACCTGTCAACGGGTCCGAGTTTTCTTACATTTATCTCTTTTATTCTTATGCTTGAACTCATTTTTCGTATATCATCTTCAGTGACTCTTTTATCACATCCTCTTTTGAAGGTGACTCAGACTGAGAAAAATCCCACGGCAGTTCTTTATCTATATATTCCAGGCTCTTCAGCGCAAGTTCCATTCTTTCCGGATCCTCGGAAGCGGATATAAGCCGGGATATATCAGGTTCTTTATCGTAAAAGCAGTATCCGCTGAATTCGTCTTTCAAAGCAAGCCTTGCCTTTTCCCTGTCAGAAGTATAGCCGGAAGCTTTTATTCTTATAAGGCTTTTTTTCTTTTCCTTATCGGAAAGGCACCACTCTTCTTTCACTTTGCGAGCCTGATCCTTTATGGACTTAATCTCATTCTTAAGCGGGAGAATTAATATGTCAGCGCTGAAATAAAGCTGCTCCGTTTCAACCGGCAGGCGGCTTACCTCGCCTCCGGAGGTATCAAGAATAATAAAGCTCCTTCGGCCTGTCTCATTTATGTGCAGGGGAAATGGGGAACCGGGATAAAAAACCCTTTCGGAATCCATAGGTTTGTGAATATGGCCCAGTATAACTTTAAGGGGGTTAAAACGGGTTATGTCGGCTCTTGTAAGCGGCATATAAGTCCCTTCCTCAAGCGGATTAATTTCGGTCCGCCCGCCCAGCCAGTCTCCATGACCGGTTATACAGAAAGGTTTTTCCTTATCAAGTTGCGGCCGGGCCTGTTCTATACTTTCTCCCATTGATTTTCCGGCAGCGTACGGTATAAACATAATCTGCATCCCGCTGAACTCTTTTACTGAAGGAGTGCAATAGACATTTACATTGTCCCCAAGAATTTTTCCCGTATCAAGTATTGGGTCGTGATTCCCCGGAATTATATGGAAGTTTATGGCTGGTTCTGAAATGCAGAGCCTTTCAAAATCGTTGGAGGGAGAACCTTCACTGTCAAAAACATCCCCGGCCAGAACAAGTTCGGTGATTTTTTCCTTTTTAATATTAGCGAGTATATTTTCAAAAGCCCTGAAGCGACCGGGTGCTTCACGGGAACTTTTTAAATGGAGGTCCGCTGTGAAAGCTATTTTCATAAATGCATTTTAAAACATACGGACTTTAAAGTCAAAAAAACACGCCCATCCTTTTTTCCCGGTTGACGAAAAGTAAGGCAGAAGTTATAATTTTTATAGTACGCTCAGGCAAAGCTAAACAGGAGTATAAAAAAATGACTCAGGAAAACATTAACCCTCCCAAAGACAAGTCCGGTGAAATAAAGGGCTCCGGATCTTACGAGTCCAACTGCCAGGTCTGCGGATATTATGTAGGGGCATCTTCAGTGTGCCACCGGTGCGGCGCCGGAACTAAGACAAGAACATCCATAAGAACGGTAAGGCTTGTTGCTCTTATCGGCTCCATAATCGGAGTAATTCTTCTCTGGGTGGCCGCATTTATTAAACAGCCTGATTTTATAAATATAGGTGATATCACGCCTACCATGAATAATGCGCTGGTAGTAATTGAAGGAAGTGTTGTAGAATCAATACAGGATACCGAAACAAATACCTTCCGTATGACTGTATCAGACAATACCGGCAATATACGCATAAACGCCTTCAACCATCTTGAAAGTTTCCGCAGACATTTTGACGGCCGCCTTCCTTCTGTCGGTGATACTGTCAGCGTAACGGGTGCCCTCAATATTACCCAGGCCTGGGGAGCGGCTATGTTTCTCAGTATACCGGAAAGAGTGCGCGTCATTGAAAAATTTGAAATGAAGGAAATCCCGATAGGAGATATAACAGTTGGCCATTCGGGACAGCTGTTCCGCATTTCCGCTGAAGTGGCTGATTATGAACCGGGTCAAACCCGCGCCGGAGATCCGATGCACAGGATAACATTCCGCGACAATACGGGAAGAATATCTATGGTCCTCTGGGACAACCAGTTTCAAGCTCTTTCCGAAGAAGCCCGGAAAGCAATCTCAAGGCCTGGAAGCAGGCTTAAACTTGCTGTCCGAGGAAGCGCTTTCCGGGACGAACCCCAGATTGAATTAATTGATCCGGAATCCCCGGATATGGCAGAGGTAGTAAGCATATCCGATACTGAGCTGCCGGCTCCAAGTCGCGTCTCTCCCCTCGACCGGCTTAACTCAATGAAAATAGGCGACATAACAACCGCCCACGCGGGCAGAACTTTTAAGATAACGGTGACTGTAGAAGAGTACGAACTGGGACAGACCCGGGCCGGGGACCCGATGCACAGGGTAACGCTGGGAGATGAAACGGATATTATATCAATGGTTATATGGGCAACCCAGTTTGACTCCCTGCCCGGCAATGCCCGGGGAGCTTTTACAACCAAGGGCAGCAAGCTCACAATAGCTGTAGAGGGAGGTGAATTCAGGGGGCAGCCTCAGGTCTCTCTTATGGACGCTTCTGATCCGGAAACGATAAAAGTCCTGAGTGTAGGAGAGGGACGCTGAAATGATCTATTATTATATACCGGTTATTACATTCTATGTACTGCTGGGAACTCTGGCCGGGGCAATACTCTGTTTTATTCCCGCACTTCATATATATAACGTAGCGGGAATCGCGATAGTTGCATGGCTGACCGCCCGGCACCTGGTTCCTTATTACGCAGTAGCTCCGTTTTTCATGTCTCTTGTCGTAGCGTTTTCCTTTATGAATACCATACCGATGACTTTTTTCAATACTGTAGACGAATCAGCCGGAGCAACTCTGCTGCCTTCAAATGCAATGGTAATGAGGGGAAGGGGAACAGAAGCGGCCATAATGAGCGGACTGGGAACTTTAATGGGAGCTTTTCTTCTAATCGCCCTTACTCCTTTCTTTTTTTATATATGGCCTTACCTCGCTGTTATTTTCGGAGGACACCTTCACTGGATACTGGGCCTTGTGATAGTACACTATATAATGAGCGAATGGCCCAAAGGCGCGGGACGCGGCAAGACGCCTTTCAAAAGATGGGCGGAAGCCTGCAGGAACTGCTTTGCCGGAATGCTGACCTTTTTTCTTGCTGCGGTTTTCGGGCTTATATTTTTAACCAAACCTATTCTTCCCCCTGAACTTGCTTTTCAGAATATTATGCCGGTTTTTGTCGGTTTTTTTGCTGTACCTTCAATAATCCAGTCTCTTCTTTCAAAGTTTAAGCCCCCACAACAGTACAAACCAAAAAGCATAAACGCAGACTGGAAGGATTTTTCTTACGGACTTCTGCCCGGTTTTGTAGGAGGAATGCTTGCGGCTTACCTTCCGGCTGTAACAGCCGGCATAGGAGCAATGCTGGCCGGACATACAACCAATCACCGCAACCTGGACAGGGCAAGGTTCCGGGCGCCGCTGGAAGAAGGTGAAATAATACACCTTGAAACCCCCGAAATGTATTACAGGCAGGAGCGCAACTTCTTAATTGCAGGAGGAGTCGGAAAAATACTTTATTATGTCGGCGCTTTTCTTCTGCTGTTTACCATAACAGAGCTTACTCCCTACGGAACCGGCCGGGGCGGCCTTGCTTTCATACTAAGGCCGGTCTTTTCAGCCGAGCCCGGTGACTTCTTTGTGATGGCATCTACAATAGTATTCAGCGGCTCCATTGCCTTCCTGATGCTAATTAAAGGTTCTCGCATAGCAGCTGAAATATCCCCTAAAATAAATATTACGGTTATGTATTCGCTGGTTTTGATAGCACTTTCTGCAATAGTTTATTTCATTGCAGGAGGATGGATAGGAATAGCGATTATGGCTGCCACAACCTGTATAGGAATGATACCGGTTTTCTACGGCTGCCGCAGGAGCCACTGTATGGCGGTGCTTCTGGTTCCTATAGCTCTCAATATGGCCGGTTACGGCGAAAGCATAGCCCGGCTGCTGGGACTGGTATAAGCCGTGAAGGGGTTAACCCATTTTGTTTCCGGAGTTGCGGCGGCAACATTTATTCCGCAGGTTGTCAGGATGTCTGCAGCGGGAAGAATGGATGTCACCGGCGCGGCGTCAAGTTTTATAATAGTCCTGGCGGGAATGTACGGCATAATGCCCGACACACTTGATTTTAAAGTCGGTCAATTTTTTGACAAACCAGACATAATTGTCGACCCCGACCCTCTTGATCCCGACCCAAAGGAGATGGCCCAAAAGTTTGCAGAAGCCGTAAGCCGTTCGGCGCGTGAAGGACGTATGATAAAAATACAGTATATGCCTATACAGCTAGGGGCCAACCGCTGGAGACAGTATCTCATCATATTCGGTGAAAAAGAAGTCAGCGTTCAGATTAACGAGGTTGTCAGCACTTCACAGATACCATACCAGGGAACTGCGCCTGACCCGGAAAAACGTTCCGCCACAGTTCCTCTAAGTCACAGGATAAAACCAACATCCTGTGATACCGACACCCTTAACAGGCTGGTCAGGAAAACCAGAAGATTTCTCAAGGGGGGAGAAAAAGAAAAAACTACCGTAAAGCCCTCTACTATAGATATCCTTTCCGGCACCACTTTCGGACTAAAAATGGAGTCAGACGGTGATATTTATTTTGACTGGCTTCCGTGGCACCGGACCTGGAGCCACAGTTATATACTGGGTCTGATGCTTGCCGCGCCCTGGGCGCTGGCGGCCTACCTTTTTAAACTTGATATGTGGTGGATGTACGGAGTTGTGGCATTCCTGGGTTTTGCAGTGCACATTACAGAGGATATGACCGGCCACATAGGGGGATCGCTTCTATGGCCCTTTTTAAAACCCAGGACGGAAGGTTTTGAAATGTTTAAGGCATCGGACCCCAGAACCAATTTCAGCATTATATACGCAGGTTTCATTCTTATAGTTTTCAACCTCGACAGGTTCACTACAAACCTACTTACCGGGGGACCTGAATCGATATGGAGCTGGTGGTCCTTCCTCCTGGTTTTTCTTATTCTTCCTCTTGCCGTTTATTTTAAAATAGCAGCAAGAATATTAAAAAGGATAAAAAAAAGGGAAGCCGGACTCAAATTTACCCGCGAGGAAGAAGAACCTGACGGGACAGGGGATCCTGTCATAGACTGATCCCCTGTCCGGTTAATTTACCGGGCCAGATTCTGCCGGCCTATATAGTTGCCGTGCAGGTTGCAGTGTGAAACAACAGCCAGTTCTCCTTCTGAAGTCTTGAGATGAAGGGATACTGCCGGATTCATATGTGCCGGATCAAATTTAATCCGGGATATGAACTCATTGTCCAGATACAGATCAACAAACATAATCCAGTGTTTGTCCGGCTCCATAGGATGGAGTGTGCTTCCCACTTTTATATGGGCGTCAACACAGCCTTCAGCCATAGAACAATCACCGCTTAAGGTAATCTCCGGGACATGTTTCTCTTTTAGTCCGGATTCGTCAGCATCCGTTTTTAAGGCGTCTTCCTGTTCTTCAAACTGGCTTGCCGGCGCGCCGCACTGTGGGCACTTTTCCGGAGGAGCATCTTTGAGCTCAACATATCCGCACATTTTGCATACAAATTTTTTCATTTTGTTTCTCCTAATTTTTACCAGTTTTCGCAGAGCGCTTCAAAATGGGCCTGGGGATGTGCGCAAGCGGGACATTTCTGGACAGCTTCATCTCCTTCGTGAACATATCCGCAGTTAAGGCATCTCCATGTTAAGCTCTGGTCTTTTTTGAAAACTTTTCCGTTTTCAATATTTGCCGCAAGCGCCCTGTATCGTTTTTCGTGCTGTTTTTCGGCAACGGCTATTGATTCCATCGCAGACGCTATTTCTTCAAAACCCTCTTCCCTTGCTGTGTCTGCAAAAGAGGGGTACATTTCAGTCCACTCATGATTTTCTCCATCTGCAGCGGCCTTAAGATTTTCAACGGTGCTTTTAATTTCACCTGCAGGAAATCCGGCCGTTATTTCAACTTCTCCGCCTTTGAGAAACTTGAAGAGCCTTTTGGCGTGTTCTCTCTCCTGGTTGGCAGTCTCCTCAAAAATTTCAGACATCTGCCTGTATCCTTCCTTTCTAGCTACAGATGAATAATAGGTGTAGCGGTTACGCGCCTGTGACTCACCTGAGAATGCTTTCAGCAGGTTTTTTTCCGTTTCGGTTCCTTTTAATGAACTCATTTCAGTCCTCCTTCTTTCTTTTTAACTTCTTCCGTCATAACCTTAAGTTCCTATTTTTCACTTTCTCTGCAATTGCGGCACTGCCCCCTGAAATAACCCTGAATACTGTCTATGGCATGCCCTTCTATATCCTTTTTTCTGAAGAAAGATGGCATTATATCCAGATCATAAACTATGCCGCATATATCACATACAAAATGAAAATGAGGATCAGGGTTTGAATCAAAACCGGCCAATCCCTCAGAAACCGTTAACTTCATAGCAAGTCCTTTTTCGGCAAATAGGTTAAGTGTATTATATACTGATGTTTTTGAAAGAACCGGAAGTTCTTCCTTTAAATCTCTGTATACAGTATCCACCCCGGGATGATCAGTATTATTTTCAAGGTACTCAAGGATCTTAAGCCTTATGAGAGTTGGGGATATGTCCCTGTTTTTAAGTTTTTCTTTAAATCTTTCCATTTTTGTATTCATTACAGTTTTATATACAAAACTCCCGTTGTTTTGTCAAGCGCATTGCATAAAGAATCAGGATTCAGGAAAGAATTTCTTCGGCGCAGGACTTATAAAATGCATCCCTCTCCGAGGGATCCGGTAATTCTTTTCTTTCAACTACCGTAACATTCGGGCCCTCGGGCCTGTCAAAGGACTGTTCAACAAAAAGTTTAACAACTCCGGCCGGAACAGCATAAAGTATGTCAAAAGGATCCTGCTGTTTTTTTCCGGATGAAATTTCTTTTGTTCTTTCAAGGGTGCGCAGATAGTTGTTTTTTATCATTTCAAGTATTCCGGCAACCTTAACGGAGTATTTTGAAAGATCCATTTCCTTTATATCGTTTTCCCAGAGATTTACTGATTTAAGTTCTTCGAGCTCTTCCCTGTTAAGATCAAACGGCGGCTCGAAATAAACTATCCTGATATCGTAAGGTATTCCCTGAAAGAGCGGGTCGTTATCCTCCATAGTAATAGGAGAACGATATTCAAGATCCGTATTAACGCCGTTATAAAAAACGCTGTATCCCCGGGAAATGTAAAGGTCAACCAGCCTGTTCACTACCCACCAGGAAAGACAGCTTTCCCAGGATGTAAAACACGGCCCGAATTCTTTGAAAAGCAGGTAGCGTATATTATCGCAGGATATATTAACGACATTCGGAAGCTGGCGGTAGAGAGTTGATTTTCCGCAGCCGGCAGCGCCTACCGGCATAATCAATACAGGATTGTCCGAAGTAAGAGTCTCTTTATCCCAAGCAGGATTGGTTTTGAGAGACATTCTTATCAGATCTTTTATATGTTTTTCCCCTTTCTTAATCAGGTTTTTAAGTTTAAATCCTGTGACCTGGGCCTCTACAACAGCAAGATAGGTATTTATTATATGGTATGGACTCAGCTTAAAGCAGAAGTCATATTTTTTCATTTCTTTAAGGGCGCTGTCGAAATCCGGCTCATTTTTTATCAGGTATCTGCCTTCCGGCTCATTAACGGCAAAAACAGGTGAGCCGTAAACATTCTTTGCTTCTTTAAGTTTCTCAAGCGTATTCCCTTCACTGTAAAAAGCAGCAGTAATTTCTTTCAGGGATATATAAATATCGCTTTTAAAAAGCTTAGAGTTTCCGTCGGCCAGAACGCTTTTTAATTTATCAAGCCCATAAACTTCGGCAAGTTTTTTCAGTATTCCGGTTGTTCTTTCATCTGTTTCCATGTTAACCTCCGGTTTCCATAACAATAAAACACCCCTTAGGGGAGGCAGCTAAAAAGCCTCTTTTAAAAAATAACAGTGATTTGAATTGGGCCTGATTTTTAAATCTGAGGCGAAGAGGTATCTTCTTCCTTCTTTTCTTCTCCGGACTGTTCTGCTGCCGGTTCAACAGCGGGAGTAGCGGGTGTTTCTTCCGCCGAAGGTTTCTGCGGTTCTGATGCCTGCGAAGCTATCTCATCGGCTTTTGACATTAAAGTTCCCTCAACGAAATCTCCTGCAACGGGAACCATATATTTTTCACCCTTGAAGGCTTTTATCATTAAAAATATCCATAAAAACAGTGAGAGGAACATAATAAGAAGAGCTATAAGGCCCCCTATTATCGGAACTAATCCTATAAATATACTTATAATCCACAGTCCCAGGAAAACAACAAGCGACTGCAATGCATGAAACTTAACAAACTTGTTATCTCTTTCAATAGCAAACATTATTATGCCGCTAAAAAAACCGAAAACGTAACAAAGAAGTCCCGCTACATTTTCTTCAAGACCAATTTTTGTTTTAGCCATTACCTTCCTCCCTTTTCAAAAACGCTTCCATTAAACTGCTAATACCTGTTTTTTAATACTATATTTACACTGAAAAATCAAGTTGTTGTCAGCGCAAAGCCGGTTTGAGCAAAATAGAAATGTCCGGTCTTGAAGAATTTTTTAAATTTGATATTATTTATAATAGGATAAATAGACAAGTATGGGGGGAAGGAGTTCCTATTGGACCTTTGTCCTGAAGAACAATTCGAACATATAGAGTCCGACAAGCATTCAGCGGTATTCTATAAAAATCAGAGAGAACAGCTTGCCGTTGCCGTACCTTTTATAGTCAGGGGCCTTGAAGGGGGCGAAAAATGCATCTATATCACGTCTGAAAACACGGTAACCAAAATAGTGGAATCTATCCGCAGATCCTACAAAAAAGCCTCGGAAGCCCTTGAATCGAAACAGCTCAGCGTGGTTCTTGCAAGAGATTCGTATCTCAGAAAAGGAAATTTCGATCCTCAGACCTGCTATGATGATATCGAAGAATTTTACAATACGATGGAAAAAGAGAATTACCGCGGGCTCAGGTGCACGGGTGATATGGACTGGATATTTAAAAATTTTGAATTCCTCGGATCCCTGAGAGAATACGAAATAGGTTTAAATTCTCAGCTCGAAAAATATAAAAACATTACCCTTCTTTGCCAATATAATATGAAAGCCTACACAAACGAATACCTTAAAGACATGATCATGGTCCACTCATCTGTAATAAGCGGAGACTTCAGGGGAGGAATGTTTCCTTATCACTCGTAACTTTCTCTTACCTCCCTATCCTTTCATTTATATTTTTATTCTTCTTCTTTTTTTTCTGCGCCGGGTTCTGTTTTGACTTCACTTGGGTTCAAAAAACGGGTAGCCACAAAATTGATCTGAAGCCCGGCGCTGTTGAATTCTTTTGTTTCTCCCGTAAGGGAATCTGTAACAGTTCCCCTGTACTCCGGCTTTACTTCCTCAATCTCAAGGATGAATTTTCTTTTTTCTTCTGCCATTTTTCAGCTCCTTTTAGTTTTCACCTTTTCTCCTGCCGAAAAACTGCCTCTTTTAATTAAAAGACCTTTGTTATGCTGTTTTTACTATAGCAAATCAGAGGGTGGGGTTCAAATTTTTTGCATTAACCGCTAATATTTGTTAAGTATAAAGATGGGTAACTAAAGATGAAGTAGGAGATTAAATGGAGGTTCTATGTTTTTAAAGACAATTGCAGCAGGATTTATTGCAGTAATTTCTGCATCTTTTCCGCTGCAGGCCCAGGAAATGCAGATGATGCCGGCACAACAGCAGCCGGCGGATGAAGTTGTTGCAACAGTTGACGGGGAAGAAATATATATGAGCGAGCTTGAAAATGCCGCTCAGACCCAGATGCTTGCTCTGCAGATGATGCAGATAGTCCCCCAATTCGGACAGTTTCTTCAAAGCGAATCCGGGCAGCATACGCTTGATGAGTACAGGAGATTTGTACTTGACAATGTAATTGACGAAAAGCTCCTGGCCCAGAAGGCCGGCCGAGAAGGAATAGAAGTATCGGAAGCTGAAATAGACGAACACTTTGACCGCCATATAAACAACATTAAAACACAGCACGGACTCACCGAAGAAGAACTTGCAAGCACGCTTCAGCAGCAGGGAATTTCATCCCTTGACGAGTATAAGGATATCTTTGTCGAACATTCTAATCTTGAAGAACAGAAGCTTCTTGAAGAAGCCGGTATCGAAGCTGACGGACTGGAAGAATATGTTCATCAACTGCGGCAGGAAGCCGAAATAGAAATACGGCTTTAACCCTAAAAAAACATACGACTGAAACTATAAAAACAGCCGGAGCGCAAAACAGCCTTTATTGTTAACATTTAGGCTCTTTTGAGCTATAATATAATAGTATGGCTAAAAAAAGAAAACTACTTTTTCTATGCGTTCTCTTGCTTGTTTTAATACTGCTGCCGGCAATTTTATTTAGAGCTGCCGCTCCTTTTGTAAAGGAAGTATTTATAGAAGAGACCCGGAAGGCTACCGGACTGCAGCTTGATATTGAAACACTGAGGCTGCAGTTCCCCGGCCTTATACAGGCTGAAGGAGTTAACCTGTCAGACAGAAACGGAGCTTCTCTTATTTCTGCAGGGACTATAAGAGCCAGTATATCACTTCCGGCTCTCGCCAGAAAGAATATCACGGTGACCCGCCTTTCTATTGACTCTCTTTTCCTGCATGATTCTCTTGCGGATTCTTTAACTGCCCCTGATAATGAAAAAGATGCTTCCAAAGCAGGCCCCTTTATTTCTATAAACAATATTTCCCTGACAAATTCTGCCTTTTTTATAAGCGGCCGTAAAACGGAAATAGAAATAGGAAGGGGTAACTTGACTTACAACCCTGACAGCAATATGGATATTTTTCTGGATTCCGTATCTCTGTCAGGGGCCGGGAGTAAAGCCGAAGTTCAGACCCTTAAAGCCTCACTGAATATGTCCGGAAACTTTCCCGGAATCAGGAACCTTCTGGTTGAAACTGAAGGGCTCAAGGCTTCAGGAAGTCTTTACTCTGAAACGGAAAAAGGTGAAATGAACGGTTATTTTGAAGCCGGTGGACGCCTTGAAACTCTGAGGGACCTGGCTATTTCCGTTGCGCATATTAATCTGCCGGAACTTAAAGGCAACTTCAAACTGCTTTCAGATATATCCGGGACCCTTCAGTTGCCATATGCAACCGCTGAGCTCTACTTTGAAGAATTTTCGTCTGGAGGCAGGCTGTTTTCTGCACTTGAAATTAATGCGTTAGCGGATGGGTCTCATATAAATCTTGAGAAGGCGGAAATCACCGGAATCCATGGAGAAAAAGCCTTTCTTTCCGGGAAATATGATCTTTATTCTCATTTGGCAGATAATTTTCAACTAAAAATATATCAAGCTCCGGCAGACGGTTCGTTCAGGATCCCGGGTTCTCCCGAAGAAATTGAGGGGGGATTAATAAACGCCTCTCTTGTTTTTTCCGGACCGGCAGGAGAACCGCAGCTTTGGGATTCGGCAGGAAATTTCAGCTTAACCGCCGCCCGTTTAAGCGGAAAGGAGCTTCCCGGAGTAACCGGAGATTTCCTGTTCAGGGAATCAGCCGGAAACCTGAAAATTAAATCTGATTACGCCTTTATCGACGCCCGGGTCAAATACGGCAATCCTGTATTTGAAGGCGGTTATAACCTTAAAGTTGAGGAAATAGAAAGCCTTCTCATTTACGCGGGTATTGAAGATATTTCCGGAAGTTTGGATATTTCCGGCAGTTTTAATTACTCCCGGGGAGACTTCCGGGCCACCTCCGAAATAGAAAAGGCGCAACTCCTTTACAGTTCCATTCCCCTTAATATTGAAAGCGGGAAAATATTCCTGGACAGAAGCGGTGTTTCATTCAGAGATATTACCGGTAGGGGAAAATTTATCATTGAGGACTCCCCTTTTCTATCAGAGACCGAACCGCGGCTTGGCGGCTATATGTCATATGTCTTTACGGCCCATGGCAGCACCGATGACCCGAAAGCAGAATTTGAAATAATACTGGCGGACCCTCTCTTTGATACTTTTAATGCAGACGAATTTTACTTCTCCGGTAGTTACGGAAACGCATTACTTGAAATTTCCTCATTTTACTTGAAAAAGGGGCGTTTTCTTGTACTCTCTGAAAGTTCCTTTCACCCCATCTCTATGAAAGGAAATATGGAAATGCTTACATTTAGAACGCCTATTGCGGATTTACCCGAAGGCCAAGAACTTTTTGATAAAGCTATCAGAGATTTTGAAAGAGCCGGAAAATCTTCATTTTCTTTTGATTTACAACGTGAAGAGGATATTTTTCTACATTATTCAGAAGAATCATTTGATATTGAAACCGGCGCCGAGTTATTAGAACTACCCTATCCGCTGGAGGGCAAGTTAAGTGCAGATATTCTTTTCAGGGGCAGCGCCTACGACCCTGAAATAAAGGCCACTGTCTCCATTGAAGACTCAACCATCAACGGAACAGCTATAACAAACGCTTTTATTGACGCACAACTACGGGAAGGAATTGTATCGGTAAAAGAATTTAATCTTGCAGGCCCGCGGTCGGGAAAAGTGCAGGGAAAATTTTCATTTAAGGCCCGGGATATTGCAGGCGGTGTTTTTTTCCCGGATATAAACCATTACTCCGAGGGGACACTTTTAATAGAACAGCTGGATGCTACTCTTCTGAATTTTTTTACCAGGGAAGATGCTGTTGCTTCCGGTTCAGTCTCTGCAACCCTTGAGTGGCGCGGCCTGCCGGTAAGCCCGGCAGCGGAAGGTTTTATACGACTTGAAGATTTCACCGTAATAGCCGGAGACGAAAAAATTCCGGATATCAGCCTGTATGCTTATTTCAGTGAGCGCAAGCTTTTACTTGAAAATTTTTCAGCTACTCTAAATAATAATCCGCTTACCGCGGCCGGTACTGTGGAATACCCCTCAAGAGACCGTTATTTATGGGACCTTGCCATTAAAATCGCAGGAGAAGAGAGAGCTCTTCTTACCGGTACAATAGAAAATAGCCGAATAGAGGCTCTATGCAGAATAATGTCACTTAATCTTGCAGATTTTTCCGGGTATCTTCCCGTTGAAAAACCGGAAGGCAGAGTGAGTGCGGATATAAAGATTGAAGGTTTTCAGGAGTCTCCCGAAATTTACGGTAATCTTAGGGCCACCAGGCTGGCCGGAAATATAGAGGCCCTAAAACATCCTATTTCCGGCGGCGCTGCTGACATATTATTTAACAGGAATGAAATTGAAATAAGAAGAATTTTTGCGCGCTCCGGACGAGGGGTAATAAATGCCTCCGGCCGAATAACACATAAAAATGCTTCGCCCCAGAGCTCAGACATATCACTAAACGCATCCGCTCTGGAAGTAGAATTAGATAATATAGGAAATGGGATTGTAAGTCTTGCCGATCTAGGTTTCAAAGGAGAAGAAGGCCTTTTTGTTTTAAACGGGGAAGTTCATATGTCGGAGTTTTTTGTTACTGCCGACGAACATTCAGCCGCTAGGAGAGAAGTTTCGGACGGATTCACGGAACAAATACAACTTGCCCTGGCCCTGCACACCGGCCGCAATATGTGGGTATATAACCAGGCAGGAAGAATTCGCCTTGACGGACAGCTTAGGGCGGCAGGTACTGCAGCAAGGCCTGTTCTTACGGGAAGAATAGAAACAAAAGAAGGATATGTAATGTACCTGGACAGAAAATTCAACATAGCCGACGGATATGTTGATTTTGACGGAAGGCCTGAAAATATTCCATATATAGATGTCAGCGCCCGGACAAGGGTCAGGAGCCTGCGGCAGGTTGAAGACCGCCCTTACGATATTACTTTAAGGGCCACCGGCTATGTAAATGACATACAGATATATCTGACTTCGAGACCGCATCTGGAGTTTGCAGACATCGTTTCCCTTCTGACTTTCGGAGCAACCAGAACCCAGATGACTGAAAGCGAAAGACTGCTTACCCTTAGGGCCGAAGAACTTGCAAGCGTAAGGGTTGCCGGCTATATCTCCGCTTATGCAGGGAATATGCTTAACCTTGATGTAGTCGTTATTGATGGTAATGTATTCAGGGCAGGTTCTCCGCACGGACCACGGATACAGGCGCAGAAAGGAATTTCAGAGAATATAGCGCTGGCATACGTAGGGAACCTCAGCCCCGAGGACAGCGCGCTGGTTGCAAGGCGGGCAGCAGGACGTACGGAAATAATCTACACCGAAGGAATAGGCCGCACCGAGCAGCAGAAACTTCAGCTGAGATACAGCCTGACTCCGTCCCTTGCAGCCGAAGCTCTCACCGATCACACCGGCCGGTCTAACATCGGGCTTAAATACAGCATATGGATACCGTGAAGACTTTTTTAATTTTTATTATCATTACAGCGTTTTTTGCATCAACTCCGGCAAAAAGTTATGCCGCAAGGCCTAAAATTACCCGGGTTTCTTTTGAGGGAAACGAAGTCTATTCCGATCGCGCATTACGCCGTATGATAGTCACGAGAAAATCTTCTCTATTTAAAACAAGACGCCTTTTCCGTGAAGTGCTTAAAGAAGATATTAGAAAAATACTCACTTTTTACCAGAACAACGGATACCTGGCATCTGAAGTCCGCGAAGAAACTTCGATTGAACCGGAGAAAAATGAGGCAAACGTAACTATAAAAATAAATGAAGGAGAACGTTTTACTGTTTCAACAGTAATGACCCTGGGAAACGAGTTTTATTCTGATAGTAAACTCTTTGAAAAAGCAGGTATCAACCCTGGTGATTACTTTACAAAAAGTAAACTTGACGCAGCAACTTCGCGCATACTTTCAACCTACTCGGATAACGGCTTCAGTGATGTTGAACTCAATACCGATCTCAATGTAAACCATCTGCACAATACGGTATCGGTGGATTTTTTCATTATTGAAAGAGACCGTTACCGCATATCGGATGTATTAATACGGGGCAATATTAAAACACGTCCCTCGGTACTGAAACGCGAATTAACTTTCAGGAAGGGAGAGTATGTAAATTTTTCGAGAATATTCAGATCAAGGCAGAATCTTTTGAGAACAGGGCTTTTCAGGTCGGTTTTCATTAACCATATCCCGGCAATCTCGGAGCACGAAAGCCCCAAAAAAGATATAGTTGTGCAGGTCGAGGAAAGAGACTCCATAGAACTGGCGGCTTCGGCGGGATATGACACTCGGGAGCATTTCTGGCAGCAGGCGGAAATAACCAACCGGAATCTTTACGGAACAGCGCGCAGGGGGGGGATTGTCCTGCGGAGAAGCTCTATCGAAAAAAAAGCAGAGGCTTCCTTAAGCTCTCCCTGGACATTCGGCATGCCATTGCTTCTGGACCTTAATTTATTTTATGGATATACAAAGGAACCGGGATTTGAGGTTGTTGAGGCCGGAGGCGGCGCTGCACTGAGCAGAGCATTCATGGAAACTGTCCGGGTTATGCTGTCTTATGATCACAAGGTATCAGAGTTCCGCAGAATAGAAAGAGACGCCTTCACCAAAAAAAGAGTCTCAAAAAATATAATAACCCTGCAGGGCACCCATGACACACGCGACAGCCTTTTTTATCCCGGCAAAGGAACTTATGCTAGACTTAAGAACGAACTTATGTTCGGGGAAATATCATTTCTCAGGACCTCCGCGGACGCAAGGATTTTTCATCCCGTAACACCGTCTATTGTAGGCGGATCGGCCCTCAGATACTCGGTAATATTCAGCAATCTCGAATCGCGGGAGATCCCTCCCGATGAACGCCTTTATACCGGCGGGCCTTATTCGGTAAGAGGGTTTAAATATCATTCGCTGGGCCCGCTTGACTACAGGTCAAAACCTGTCGGGGGAAAAGCCAGCCTGGTATGGAATATAGCCGAAGCCCGGATGAACCTCTACAAGAGCTTGGGCCTGACGGCATTTGCCGACGCTGGCAATGTCTGGCAGACTATCGAAGAAACAGACCTTACTGACTTAAGAACCTCCGCGGGAGGCGGCTTACTTTTGACTCTTCCCTTCGGAGTTTTCCGTCTTGAATATTCACTTAACCTTGACAGAAAAAAAGGGGAAACCCCCGGCATTTTGTTTTTCGGCTCAGGAATGGTCTTCTAAATTATTTAACAAGTTAAACTCAGAGGTGATTTTTTTATTGTTTTATATTATTATAATATCGTTATGGACAAAGTAAATAGCTTATTTCAGGATATATGCACAGATAAGAGACATGTAAACCCGCGGACTCTCAACCATGTCATAGAGCTTGCGGTGGAAATAGCAAGAGAAGGCCGGGAGGGACGCAAGGTTGGAACCATATTTCTTGTCGGAGACACTGAGAATACAATTAAAAGGTCAAGATGCCTGATACTTGACCCGCTCAAAGGACATCCCCCAGCTTCAAAGAAAATAAGTGATCCCAATATGCGGGAAACCCTTAAAGAACTTGCGCAGCTAGATGGCTCTTTTATAATATCAGACGACGGCATTGTTCTATCAGCAGCGCGCTATATCAATGCCTCTTTCGAGGGAATAAACCTTCCGCTAGGGCTGGGAGGCAGACACCTGGCCGGGGCATCCATATCCAGGGAAACCGGGTGCGTTGCAATTGTGGTTTCGGAAAGTTCCATAGTCCGGATAATAGATGACGGGGAAATCGTTTCCGAAATAATACCCGAACTCTGGATGCTTAAGGATACCAGCCTGCATATGAAGGGGCCGCTTAAGCACAGGACCAAAGACAACGTAAGGGTAATCAGCAGGAAATAGTGTATTTTGAAGACTTCGAGAAGGAAGTATCTCTTGCCGTAAAACGGTTGCCTTCCAAGTACCGGGCCATTCTTGACAGAGAAGAGATAAAAATAATACCCAGGGAAAAAGTGCCCCTCAAAATCCGGGAAGCCTATCCCGGAAGTATTGTTTTCGGCGTTTTTACCGGCACTTCATTAAAGGACCGCAGCGTAAATTACGCTTATCCCGAACCTACAAGAATAGAGATTTACATGGAAAGTTTCGAAAACGCCTATGGAAACGAGTTGTCGGACAAAGTCAGAGAGAGAATATACAGGACCGTAATTCACGAGATTGCCCATTACTTCGGATTTGACGAAGACGAGGTCCGGGCCCGCGGCTACTGAACTGTCAGTGGTGAGTCAGCAGGTCTACCAGAAACATTGCAACTATACCCAACAGGAAAACTCCCAGGGTTATAAGACTTTTATGCATCTTCCCGCATCTTTGTATTTCAGGTATAAGGTCGGCAGCGCCTATGTAGATAAAGCCACCCGCTGCAAACGGTACTACGTAAGCGGGATTTAAGATACCCGCGCTGAAGTATGCAGTAATGCCTCCGGCAACGATAATCAGGGAAACCCCGAAATTTACCGTAAGAGCCTTCATTCTCTCCCACCCGCCGTATACGAGTATGCCGTAATTTCCAAGTTCCTGCGGAAGTTCATGCGCGGCAACCGCTATGGAGGTAGTTATTCCCAGGGGTATATTTACAAGAAATGCAGCTCCGACAAGGATGCCGTCTACAAAATTATGTATACCGTTGGCAACAAGTATCATTATTGAAAAAGGCGTTTTAGTATGTTCTGAAGGAGTCCTGTGACAGTGGTGCCAGTGCAGATACTGCTCCAGTATGAAAAAAAAGACAAACCCTGCCAGTATTAAAAGCGGTCCCGCGGAACTGTGCCCGTGTCCGCACGTCGTATTGTGCAGGGCCTCCGGTATAAGATGAATAAAGGAAACCCCTATCAGGGTTCCTGCAGCAAATGCAACAAGCAGGTTAAGAAGCTTTTTGAAAGATTCTTCCTTAAGGGCAAAAGTAAATATACCTACCCAGGCCAGTATCGCAATTAAAAACGTTGATCCTGTAATCCAAAGCAGTTCTTTCATATTCGGCCTCCATTTACGTTAACCATTCCTGACGGGATGCATATATTCTATACGCGGAGAGCGACTCTGTCAAATCCACGGTCTTGCAGGAAACGCTTCAATTAATTAAAATAATATAAGTAAAAGGAGATTATTCACATGCAGTACATAATAATATTCATATTACTGTTGCTTATAGGAGCAGCTGCGGCATATTTTCTGGCCTCTTCCCCTAACAAGGAAACGCGCCTGAGAAACAGGTATATCTGTCTTTCCAGCCAGCCTCCCAATATAGCGCAGGAAACTCTCAATGAAGAAATCAAAAGACTGAGAAAAAAACATCCGGGTAGAGGTATTAACTGGTACCTGGAAAAAATCATATACGATATGCAGAAGGACAGGTAAATGGATTTCAGCAGGCTTGTAGAGCAGCGCCGCAGCTGCAGAAAATATTTACCCTCTCCGGTTGAAAGAGAAAAACTCCAAAGGTGTCTTCAGGCGGCGCGCCTCTCTCCTTCGGCATGCAACGCTCAGCCCTGGCGTTTTATTGTCCTTGATGAAAAAGATGCCAGGGAAAATCTTGCAGAGGCCGCCTGTTCGGGAATATACCGTATGAGCAAGTTTATAAAATCCGCACCTGTAATTATAGCTGTATGCGCGGACGTGAAAAGTTTTGCCTCAAAAGCCGGGTCGTTTGTAAGAGGTACCAATTTTTACCTTATTGATATCGGCATAGCCTGCCAGAATCTTGTTCTTCAGTCCACCGAAGATGGCCTCGGCACCTGTTATATAGGCTGGTTCAATGAAAGGAAAGTCAAAAAAGCGCTAGGCCTGGGCAAGAAAATAAAAATCCCGCTCCTCATATCAATGGGTTACCCGGAAGACCGGCATACCGAAAAAGATCCCATAAGGCGCCGCGCCGGAGGAGATAAAAGAAAACCCATCGAGGAAATTGTAAGTTACAACCCCCCGGCCGAAGATTTTTAGGCTCCCTCTTTTTTAACTATCTTTGCCCAGGTGTCTTTCAGGGAAACTATACGGTTGAATACAGGACGGCCTTTCACTGAATCCTTTATGTCGGCAATGTAGTAGCCGTGCCGGAAAAACTGGACCCTTTTTCCAGGGTCAATATCCTTAAGCGAGCACTCCGCCATGCATTTATCGTTTACGGTAAGAGAATCCGGATTTATGCATTCGCGAAAATCATCCGCTCCATCCGGGTTTTCCCGGTTGAAAAGCCTGTCGTACTGTCGCACGGTAACATTGAGAGCGCTCCCGGCGTATATCCAGTGCAGTGTTCCGCTTACTTTCCTTCTGTCGGCGGTATCTCCTCCTCTGGACTCGGGGTCATATGTGCAGTGCAGCTCTTCTATGATCCCATTTGAATCTTTAATAACTTCATTGCAGGTAATGTAGTATGCGCTCTTAAGCCGGCTTTCCCTTCCGGGAGCAAGGCGGAAGAATTTTTTTGGCGGGGTTTCCATAAAATCTTCCCGTTCTATATACAATTCTCTGCCGAACTGCAGCTTTCTTGTACCGGAAGCCGGGTCTTCGGGATTGTTTTCAACCTCAAAATACTCGGTTTTATCTTCAGGATAGTTGGTTATTACAACTTTCAGCGGGTCAAGAACGGCAAAGACCCTGTCGGCGGTTTTATTAAGCTCTTCCCGTACGCAGTGCTCAAGCAGCGCAGCGTCTACTGTGCTGTTTGCCTTGGCCACACCAATTCTTAAAGCAAAATCCCTTATTGATGCAGCTGTATAACCCCTTCTGCGCAGCCCCGATATCGTAGGCATTCTAGGATCATCCCATCCGTCAACCATATTTTCACTTACAAGGATTCCCAGTCTTCTTTTACTCAGAACGCTATAGGATATATTAAGCCTGGCAAATTCTATCTGCTGCGGATGATGAAGGCCAAGCTCCTCAAGAAACCAATCGTAAAGAGGCCTGTGGTCTTCAAACTCCAGTGTGCATATTGAATGTGTTATCTTTTCTATCGAATCTTCAAGGCAGTGGGCAAAATCATACATAGGATATATGCACCACTCATCACCCGTCCTGGGATGAGAAGCGTGCAGTATCCGGTAGATAACGGGATCGCGCATATTTAAATTTGGTGAAGCCATATCTATCTTTGCTCTAAGGACTTTTTCACCGTCATTAAACTCCCCATTTTTCATTCTTTCAAAAAGATCAAGATTCTCTTCAATTACGCGGTCCCTGCAAGGGCTTTCCTTTCCGGGTTCAGTAAAAGTACCCCGGTATTCTTTTATCTTCTCCTGGCTGATATCATCTACATACGCTTTGCCTTTTTTAATCAGCTCAACAGCGCACTGGTACATCCGCCCGAAATAATCCGAAGCGTAGTATTCCCTGTCCTGCCAGTCAAAACCGAGCCAGGCCACATCTTCCTTTATGGAGTCTATGTACTGCTGCTCTTCTTTAACGGGGTTGGTATCATCAAACCTGAGGTTGCATGTTCCGGAATACTGTTCTGCAAGAGAGAAGTTAAGGCATATTGATTTGGCATGGCCTATATGAAGAAAACCGTTGGGTTCGGGAGGGAACCTTGTAGCAACCCTGCCGGACCATTTGCCGGTTCTGTTATCCTGATCTATTATATCTTTTATAAAATTCCCTGTACTCATTGCCTGCTAATATACAAATTTATGGAAATGTTTTCAAAACGGGATTTTTCCGTTATAATAATTTTGTTATGGATATATTACTTTTAAGCCTTCTCTTTTTCCCTATAAGTATGGTCGGGGTATCCACCGGAGGGCTATCCCTTGTCACTGTTCCGCTTCTGATATTTTCCGGACTTTCTCCCCACAATGCAGTTGCTACAAATATGTTCGGCCTGATCTTTATGAGCCTCAGCGGGGCTGCCGGATTTGCTCCGGAAATCAAAAAAACACCGGTTTCTCTTACATTAAAACTATCGGTTATTACCGCTGTCGCTTCGTTTGCCGGAGCAGGGATAGTGCTTGCCGTTGACGAAAAAGCCCTGCGCAGCGTGATTGCAGTAGTTATACTTGCAGTAACTGTCATAGTTTTTTTCAACAGGCGGGCAGGACTGAATGAAAGGACTGATTCCCCCAGACGCGGCAGGACTGCCGGCTGGATAGCCGTTTTCGTACTAGGTATTTACGGAGGGTTTTTCAGCGGCGCCTATATAACTATACTTACATACGTTTTCATACTTCTGTGGGGTATGAGTTTTCTGAGAGCCGCCGGACTTACAAAAGTTCTTAATACTTTCTCCTCGGCGGCGGCCTGTGCCTATTTTATCTATTACGGCGCAGTAGATTTCAGTTACGCCCTGCCTATATCGGCAGCAATGTTTGCCGGCGGATATGCCGGAGCCCGGATTGCGGTACTGAAGGGAAACCGTTGGCTGAGAAATATATTTATGGCAGCGGCGGCGGCGATGAGCATTCTGCTTCTTTCCGGACGGTTTTAGGGCTTTAACGAGTCAGGTATTTTTGTTATAATTACATTAAAGGAACAGAAACCAATGAAATATTTTTACTCTGCAGCATTGTTTTTCATCTTACTTTACTGCGCACCTTATGCCGGCGCGGCTGCATCCAGGCCGCCTGAGACTTCCGGTGAAGAGGAACCTGCCTCGCACCAGGACGGCACTGGGACCATTCATCCTGATGCGGAACGAATGGTAGAAAATCAGATTAAAAACAGAGGCATTGAGGACCCCGCGGTATTAAATGCCATGCTTCGGGTCCCCAGGCACCGTCTCGTACCGGAGCGAATGGTTTCTTCCGCATACGATGACAGGCCCCTGCCCATAGGATGGGGACAGACTATATCCCAGCCCTACATAGTTGCCTATATGACTGAAATTGTTAATCCGCTTCCTAATCACAGAGCGTTGGAAATAGGTACCGGATCAGGATACCAGGCGGCAGTCCTGGCAGAAATAGTTGAAGATGTCTATACCATTGAAATAATCGAACCTCTGGGAACCAGGGCAAAGAATGACCTCAAGGAACTTGAATATAAAAACATTGAGGTAAAACTTGCCGACGGATACTGGGGATGGGAGGAAAAAGCCCCCTTTGACTGCATAATTGTAACAGCAGCGGCAGAATACATACCGCCTCCGCTGGTAAGACAGCTTGCCGATGGCGGCAGTATGATTATACCGGTCGGGCATCCATACCAGACACAGTATCTTGTTCTGGTAGAAAAAAACGGCGAAGAAATAACCACACGCCGCCTGATGCCGGTAAGGTTCGTTCCGTTTACCCGCAGCCAGTAATTTTTCAATGAAAAAAAGCCTGTACCTGACAGTCGCCCTGCTTTCGGCGGCCCTCATATCCTACCAGGTCATCCTGATGCACATCCTTTCTATAGTTCAGTGGCACCATTTTGCCTACATGATTATTTCAGCAGCTATGCTGGGCTTCGGGGCTAGCGGAACCATTTTGGCTCTCTTTAAAGAAAGAAAGTTTTTCCAGTCCGATTCAGTTGTTTTTATACTTTTAATTCTTACAAGCGCAGCAATCCTTATATCTCCGCTTCTTACCTCTCTGCCACTACTCAGCTTTGACAGCTATCTTGTATTGAGCAGGACTGCCCATATGTTCAGGCTTATCCTGAACTACGCAGTATTTTTTATTCCGTTCCTTACAGGAGCGCTTGTAATGGCCCTTCTTTTTACCCGGCATATCGTTTCAACTGCTAAACTTTATTTCTCCAACCTGCTGGGCTCCGCCGCGGGGGCGATAATCCCCCTTTTAATGATAAGAACCTTCGCCCCCGAAAGCCTTATCCCTATTGCAGCCCTTATCCCCCTGACCGGAGCGCTTGCCGCTTTCCCGGAAAAAAGAAAAAAATTCAACTGTATTATTATCGGCTTAGCGGCAGGGCTTGCCTTAATTCTGGTGTTTTCCCCGCCGCCTTTTCATATCTCTCAGTATAAGTCCATAAGCTACGCAATGAACCAGCCGGGAGCAAGAATACTCGAAAGAAAGCTCAGCGTTCACGGGCTTATTGAGTACGCAGAAACTCCCGCAAGCAGGTTCGCTCCGGGGTTGAGCCTTGCTTATGAAGGAGAAATTCCGGTATCCGATACCATATTCCTAAACGGGGACGAACTGGGGCCGGTTTTCAGTTCAGAAGAAAGTTATTCCGTACTTTCGCATACGCCAAAGGCAATCCCGTTCAGAATATCATCCATAGACAGAGTACTCTCTCTTGAAGCCGGCACTTTCCACAGCGCTTTTTATGCAGCACATGAAGGAGCATCCTATATAACAGCAGCCGACCCTGCTGCAGAAGAAACAGCGCAACTCATAAGCAAAAATGCAGGCCTGGACATGTCAGGAATCAACCCCAAAGCCGTTGACCCGAGAACTTTCCTTTTCATAACGGAAGACAAATACGACCTCATAACTCTTCCGGCTGCTAATACCTTCCGCGGGACAGCGGGCCTATACGCGCTGAGAGAAAAATATATACTTACTCTTGAATCCCTGGATAGAATGATGGACCTGCTTTCAGATAAAGGGATTCTTTACATACCGGCCTGGACAGACTATCCTTATAGAACATCACTCAAGCTGCTGGCGTCGCTTGCCCAAACTCTTGAAGAAAGGGGAATGGACCCTAAAACCCATATAACCGCCGTGCGGGACTGGAATATGATACATTTCATGGTGTCGGCTTCTCCGCTAACGGATACGCAGATATATATATTAAGCGAGTTCTGCGAGAAAAAACTTTTTGACGCAGCAATACCTGAAGGACTTCAAGATCATTTCTACCACTCACTTCCCGATGATGACTACTCAGTCTATATAAGCAGAATACTCTCACCTGACCGGGAAAGTTTTTACCGGGATTACAAGTTCAACATAAGGCCGGCAACGGACAACAGGCCCTTTTTCCTGAATTTCATAACCTTTAGAAGCGCCAGGCATATGATAAAAGAGGGATCTTTCAGAGACTTCTCTTTTATGGAACTGGGCTATCTGATACTTGCCTTTACCTTCATACAAGTCTCACTGGCCGCCTTTATACTTATAATCCTGCCTCTTTTTAAATTAAAAAATAAGCTTACCAATAAACTTTTTTCTATTTCCTACTTCAGCTGCCTGGGGCTTGGGTTCATATTTTTAGAAATGGTGCTAATACAGAAATTTACATTCTACTTCGGCAGCCCGGTCTATTCTGCCGCCTTTGTAATTGCTTTTATGTTGCTGGCGGCGGGTATAGGAAGCCGTGTATCTCACGGATTTGAGGCCTCGCGTATAAATATTGCAAAGGTGTGCGTCGCCGTTGCGGCTTTTGTTCTATTATATTTACTGTTTTTGGAAAGGTTATTCTACGCTACGGTACATTTTGATACTTTTTTAAAGGTCCTTATCTCATTTGTCATTATCTTTCCGGCTGGATTTCTGATGGGTATGCCGTTCCCGCTTGGCCTGGGCAGCATTGGAAGAGAAAACCCCTCCAATGTTCCCTGGTGCTGGGGTATTGACGGCTGTTTTTCGGTTATAGCAGCCTCCCTTGCCACTTTAATTTCACTTAATGGAGGCTTTACTGTTATACTTTTATGTGTTTCGGTTCTTTACCTGACAGCAGCAATATCGGCTGCCGCCCTTGATTAACCGAACCTCCCCGCAACCATAAGGACCCCTATTATAACAAACAACGCGCCGCCTCCTATCCTTATGGCCTGTGGCGGCAGATACCTGCTTATATAGGCACCAAGGGTAACACTGACAGCTGTCACTATCATAAATGCTGTTACAGACCCCAGCCATACGCTGAAAGGCCTTCCGGATTTTCCGGCCAGCGTTATTCCCATAAGCTGGGTTTTGTCTGCAAGTTCGGCAACCAGTATGGCCATAAAAGTAGTCAGAAATATTCTAAAATCCAATAATATGTCCTCCTTCTCTCTTTAGTTCCCATCCGGCAGAAAGATACACCTCACCATAGGCATGGAAACCATACTTTACAACCTGGAAATATTTAAATATTTCAATTGGGTTAGGTATAGGAAAGCCGTCCGGCTAATTGCCGGACGGTATAGCCTGAGCAGGTCCGAATAATGATAATTAAATAATATTTAATCTATCTTTTTTACGTTTACCGCTTTAGGTCCTTTCTGTCCGTCTTCAGCTTCAAATTCCACCCTGTCTCCTTCATTCAGAGAATCTCCCTGAACATCATTGCGATGTACGAAAAGGTCTTTTCCGCCTTCGTCGGGTTTAATGAAACCAAAATTTTTCAGATCATTGAAAAATTGCACTGTTCCTTTCATGTTTTTTCACCTCCTTTCTTTTTTGAATTTTTCCTTAAAGGGATTCTAATGTAATGGTATGTCCTTATAATCTTTCTGTACTGCTTTCATCAATTGTCATTTGATTCGATGTCACAACTTCTCTGTATTAATCCGTACTTCTTAAGTACCTCATCAATTTTATCCATAAGAAAACTGGTTTTAAATGGTTTTGCCACATAGCGATCGGCTTTTTTATTGACCGCTCTTTCAAAAGAATCGGCGTCCGTATTTGCGGTAAGCATTATAACGGGAATTCCGGCCGTGGAAGGATTTTCTTTTACTCTCTCCAAAACCTCAAGGCCATTCATCTCAGGCATATCTATATCAAGAAGTATCAAATCCGGCTTGTTAAGAATTATTTTCTCCAGGGCATAAGATCCGTCGCTTGCAGTATCTATTTCGTATCCCCGGCTCTTAAGAAGAACGCTCAGCAATCTGACAATATCCTTATCATCGTCTACTATCAGGACCTTTATTTTATTTTCCGTGTCGACCTGTTCCTCCTGTTCGCGGACTGCGCGTCTCCTGCCTAAAACCTTATGCCCAGCCCAAATCCAATATGGAGCATTATCAGCATGTTGTCATCGAACTCTTTATCATAAACAAAAGTCCCTCTCAGCAGTGCATCAGCAAAAATAGGATTTCTTGCCGAAGCCAGGCGGGCGCCAAGTCCCATTGAGGCTCCAAAATTACTGCTTTCGTATGTTTTGGCTTCTGTGTAGTAAACTCCGGCTGTTGTCTGTATGTAGGGTTTTATATCTCCCAGAGTGAAAAAGTTGTAACGTATTACAGCTGTTATGGGTATGGTGTCCACATTTTTTGCAATAGGGAGCTGTCCGCTCTCAAACCCGACTTCATAATCAGAAAACATACTGCCTGCTATTAAAATCCGCGCTGTATAACCAAGTCCGCCCGTATCACCGGATATATCCGGATGAAGAACTGTTCCAAAATTCGGCGCAATGGTAATTTCCACAGCTTCGGCAGGCACATAAAGGCATAAGGAAAGCAGACCGGCAATAACAATAAACTTTTTCATTTAACTAAACTCCCTGAACCAAATAAACGTTTTCTCAAATCGGGCCGGCGGCCCGTATATGTTCTTATATACGTGTTTTTAACATATTATTGAGGCTGTTGTCAACAACCTGCCTCTTTTTAACTTTTCGATTGCATATCACCGGGGGCTTTAGTAAGATACCAGGGGCATAATAAATTAATAAACACAGAGAGACAAAATGAAGGAAAAAATAAATCTTCTAGATAAGGATTTCAAAGAGATGCAAGCCCTGATGAAGCAGTTCAAACTGCCTCCATTCAGGGCACGGCAGCTTTTTAACTGGATATACTCCCATAGGGTTTCTTCATTCAGCAGTATGGTTAACCTGCCGAAATCAATGATAGCTATGCTTGAGGAAAAAGCCCGTTTTGACCCTCTTGAAATTATCTCGCTTCAGCGTTCAAAAGACGGGACAAGAAAATTCCTATTTGCCCTTGAAGACAAAAAACAGGTAGAAGCTGTTTACCTTCCTTATAAAGGAACCAGAACAAGCGTATGCCTTTCAACGCAGGCTGGCTGTTCAATGGGGTGCAGCTTCTGCGCCACTGCAAAGCTCCCACTTGGGCGAAACCTGAGCTGCGGCGAGATAATAAATCAGCTCCTGACAATAGAAAAGAAAGTTTCGCGAAGGATAAGCAACGTCGTATTAATGGGAATGGGAGAACCCCTTGCCAACTACAGCAACGTACTTAAAGCAGTATCTATTATAAACCATAGCGATGGACTTGATGTGGCAATGAGAAAGATAACACTGTCAACCTGCGGGCTTGTAAAGGAAATATACAGACTCGCCGAGGAGAAGCTTCAGCTTACACTGGCCATATCGCTTAACGCTGCAACCGATTCTCTAAGAGACACCCTTATGCCTGTAAATAAAAAATACCCATTAAGTGAGCTTATGAAAGCCTGCAGGCATTATGCTTCTGTTACCGGGAGAAGAGTCACATTTGAATATGTTATGATTGACGGAGTAAATGATTCAAGGGACCAGGCTATTGCTCTTGCCGGCCTGCTTAAAGGATTCCTGTCTCATGTTAACCTTATACCGCTGAACCCTGTTCAATCGATAAGAATGAAGCCGGCTTCCATCGGCGCCATTGATATGTTCAAGGCAATACTTGAAATCAGAACAATACCGGTATCAATAAGGCAGGAAAGAGGAAAAGACATAGATGCGGCCTGCGGCCAGCTGACCGGCAGAAATAGAAACTAAATTTAAAAAGACCCCCTGATTCCCAGTCCCACAATATTTGACCCCTGCGCATCCTGAAATAAGCCGAATACTCCGGACCGGTGGTGAACCCTTAAAAAAAGGCTCCATCCGTCAAGACCCGGCAGGATAGCTTCTTTTTCAATCATCATATATTTAAGCGGCCTTACAGGATCGGAAGTTTTCCGGCGGCGCTCTATTGAAGGCGTTCCGCCGGCATAGGAGATACCGCTACCGAAAGCAAGAGAGGTGTTGAGGTGTCTATCCCACGGGAACTTTTTCCACCGCAAAGAAAGAAGAGCGTTTATCTCGGGATGAGTCTGCTTTCCGCAATGTTTACCTGCATTAATCTCACCTTCCGCCTGAAGATTTTTTCCAAAAGAAAATATGTCCTTTCCAATCCCGGCTGCTGTTATCCAGCTATCGCGGAAATCAGTTTCCAGCCTGAATACAATTCTTACAAATATGGTTTTGCTCCACCTGCCGCGATAGGCGTAAAACCTCCATCCCTGAAAAGGATCCGTTTCGGCGCAATAAATCCGGACCGGTAAGGCTAATATTATAACAGCTGTCAGTAAAGCAGATGCATATCTTTTTACAAAAATTATACCCATTTAATAATGCTAATAGTTGGAAAGGATAAAAATCAACTGCAATAGAAGGAGTATCAGAGGCGGGGCTTTTTGCGGGAAGGCCGGTATTTTATCTTTTTGAAATTATCTTTATTCATATCCGACACTTTTTTTATTTCCTCAAACTTTTCTTTTTCACCGGATGAGACAAAAGAAACTGATACTCCCTCTTCCCCCATACGGGCAGTACGGCCGCTCCTGTGTATATAAATTTCCGCGTTCTGCGACACTTCGTAGTTTATGATATGGCTGACATTTTGAACATCTATACCCCTTGCCATTACATCCGTTGTTATAATAAATTTTATCTTTCTGTTGCGGAAACTTCTCAATATTTTTTCGCGCTGATGCTGTTTTAATCCTCCGTGAAGAAAATCTGTTCCGCCAACAAATTCTTTAATTTTTTTTGCCAGCTGTTCGGCCCTGCGGCGCGTATTGCAGAAAATAATTGCCTGGGATATATCCTCCTGAGCAAGAAACTCCCTAAGTGCCTTTTCCTTGTCCCTGCTGCTAACACTTACCATACAGTGGTTGAGGTTTTCGGGCTGGGCCCGCCTGCCGGTAAGCTTTACGTGTTCGGCTTCTTTAAGGTACTTTCTGGCAAGTTTTTTTATGGGAGGAGGCATTGTAGCTGAAAAAAACAGGGTCTGATGCCGGTGTATCATACACTTTCTTATAAAATCAATGTCCTCAATAAACCCCATTTTCATCATTTCATCGGCTTCATCTATGACAAAGGTTTTTACGCTGTCCAGCGGGAACTGCCTGTTATACATAATATCGGTCAGTCTGCCGGGTGTAGCAACAAGTATATGGACTCCGTCTCTCAGCTTTGCCATCTGTATGTCTATGTCAAATCCGCCGTAAACGACAAAAGCCTTAACTCCGTAAGGTTTTCCTATAGAGGAAACCTCATTAAGATACTGTATGGCCAGCTCACGAGTCGGTGTAAGAATAAGCGCCTGAATATCGTTTACTTTTCTGTCCACCAACTGGACCAGCGGTACCGCACAGGCGGCGGTTTTACCCGAACCGGTTTCCGCCTGCCCTATAAGATCCTTTCCTTCAAGTATGAAGGGGATTGTTTTTTCCTGAATGGGCGTAGGAGTAACATACCCGATACTTTTCAGTATAGAGTCTATTTCATCATTTATTCCGAGTTTTTTAAAACTGTCATTCATCTTTTGATACAATACTCCTGATTAATATTTTGATTATTCCGTCCGATACGGCCGGGGGGATATCAGGCGGTATAAGTAATAATAACAAAATTGAAGGCTTTACGCAATGAGATACGTCAATTTGACAACTCTTTCGCATATCATTTACTATATCTATATGAATCCTTCTTTTTTAAAAAAATTTAATTCGCCGGGCCGGCAAAAAAGCACTAAATCCCAAGCAAGCGTAACGGATCCGCATTAAAATGGGCAAATTCGGAGTCAGCCAGGCAAAAGAGAAGAAACTTCTTGAAAAAATGCGCCGTTACAAAATACGGGAGAAAGATCTGAAGGAGAATTTTATATCCGCTGCAAAAAAAGGCGGGACAAAAACCAATAAAACCTCCAGCGGAGTCTACTTGAAGCATCTGCCTACCGGCACGGAGGTCAAATGTTCCTCCAGCCGGTCCAGGCCTGTAAACAGGTTCCTTGCCAGGAGACGCCTTGCCGATAAGATAGAAAACGCGGTAGAAGGCAGAAAATCACGGCTACAGAAAAAAATTGAAAAGATACGGAGACAAAAAAGAAAACGATCCAAACGGGCAAAAGAAAAAATCCTTCGCGAAAAAAAAATAAACGCGGAGAAGAAATCTCTGAGAGGAAAAGTTAAATATGATGAAAATAAAACTTAACTATTTTACTGTCCCGCTTGTAACAATTGCCGTAGCGGTATCGGGAAGCTACTTCACGTCACTGGGCCTCAACGGGTGGTATGATCAGCTTTCTAAGCCCGGGTGGACGCCCGGAGGAGGATTTATAGGCGCAATGTGGACCTTCCTTTATATTCTTGTAACAATAGTAGTCCTAGGTTTTGTTAACCGTCACCGGCAGGCAGGCCGCTACAGTATAATAATAGCTTTTTTCATAGTAAACGCCGTTCTCAACGCTACCTGGTCCCTTATATTCTTCTCAATGAATCTAACGGGCCTGGCACTACTGTGGATAATACTGCTTAACCTGACAATAATATACCTTATAATACTTATATGGCCATATTCTAAACTTCTCGCTGCGGGTCTTATTCCCTATGCCGCCTGGGTATCGGTTGCGGGAACCCTCAACTATATGATCTGGGTAATGAACTGATAATTAGATGGAAAAAGTAATAGACATTACCGTAGCTCCGGAACGTATTAACGACTACGGTTACATAAAAAAAATTGCCCTTGAAAAGGCGGGCTTACCGAACGGCCGTATAAAAATTCTTAAGAGATCCGTAGACGCAAGGCACAAACCCGTATACCGTATTAAAGCAGCCATCTATACCGGAAAGCTTCCGGAACCAGAACCGCCCGCTGTATTTAAAAATACAGAGGATGCGAAACCTGTCTTTATAGCGGGCGCCGGACCGGCAGGCCTTTTTGCGGCGCTTCAGCTGCTTATACTGGGAGTAAAGCCCGTAATATTTGAGAGGGGCAAAGATGTGGATTCAAGAAAAAAAGACATAAAAGACCTTGAACTCTCCAACAGCCTCAAGGCCGATTCCAATTACTGTTTCGGTGAGGGCGGTGCGGGGGCCTTCAGCGACGGCAAACTCTATACAAGAGCGGTAAAGCGCGGCAGCCCCCGACAGGTTCTTGACCTGCTGGTAAAGCACGGAGCTTCTCCGGAAATACTGATAGACTCCAGGCCCCATATCGGCTCAGACGCCCTACCGGAAGTAATAAAATCAATAAGGAAAACAATTATAGGCCACGGCGGAGAGATAAACTTCAATTCATATATATCTTCACTGACTGTAAAAGAAGAAAAACTTGTCTCGGTAACTATAAACGAAAAAGAAAAAATCCCCTGCAGCGCCCTAATACTTGCAACCGGACATTCTGCCGCCTCGACTTACAGGATGCTCCACAATCAGGGTATAACTCTTGAATCCAAGCCGTTTGCAGTAGGTGTAAGGGTAGAGCACAGACAGCAGGTTATAGATTCTATACAGTACGGCTCTTCTCCCAGGCCGGAAGGGTTGCCCCCCGCCTCCTATGTGCTCAAAAGTTCTTTTAAGGGAAGGGGCGTATATTCCTTCTGTATGTGCCCGGGCGGAATGATCATCCCGTCTTCTACATCAGAAAGAGAGCTGGTTTTAAACGGCATGTCTCCTTCAGGAAGAAATCTACCTTTTGCCAATGCGGCAATAGTAACCCAGGTATCGGCAGAAGATTTCGGCAACGGTGTATTTGCGGGCCTTGAGTTCCGGGAAAAACTTGAGAGCGACGCTTTTAATATAACAGAGAGCCTTACCGCGCCGGCGCAGAGACTTGCAGATTTTGTAAACGGGAAAAAATCAGAAACACTGCCGGAATCCTCTTATCCACCGGGGATAACAAGTTTTCCCCTGGCCGAACTCTTTCCCGGATACGTCACCCAGGCGTTGATAAAAGGATTTAAAGACTTTTCGAGCAAAATGAAAGGATTTCTTACACAGGAAGCAGTTCTTCTTGCCCCGGAGACCAGAACAAGCTCGCCGGTCAGGATTCCCAGAAACAAAACTACGTTGATGCATCCCGTGGCAGAAGGGCTCTTTCCCTGCGGCGAGGGGGCGGGGTATTCAGGCGGAATACTTTCGTCTGCGCTGGACGGAATAAAATGCGCCCTTGCCGCGCAAGCTTTTATCCAATAACCTCTCCTGAAATTAACCGATAATAACCAATGCCAGCCAGGGTATAAAATCTCTCCCGTTTTTAACTGATTAGAACCTGCGCGTGACCCCTGCCCTGAAAATAGGATTCCTTGCCGGAGAATTTTTGTCAATAGCAAGGTCGTAAAGGATCATTGCGTAAGCCTGTGTTTTAGGATCAAGGTTCTGCCTGTAGCCCGCGCCGACAGGAAACGATACCACCCATCTGCGGTCATCCTGGTCGGCGGGCCTGCCTATATTTGTAAGCTGCACCTCGCTGTGCGCATAGACATTCCTGAGCAGGGTAACCTGAAGGTAAGTCCTGCCGCCATATGTGTACCTAACGCGGTCATACCTGTCAGTATAGGAGTAAAAAGCGCCTACTCCAACGTCAAGGATATTGTAACGGTAACCTATAACCGGTGAAACCTCAGCGTAAAAACCCCTGTCGTCCACATGTCCGCTTATAGACCCTCCGGTATAAACATACCCGTGGACAGCAGACGCTGCAAAAAGACAGCCGCCAATAACCAGTAAAGTAATTTTCTTCATAAAACAACCTCCTGAAAAACAACCGGTCCCGGTTTCAATATACTATATTTCCTCTCCGGCGCGCAAACATTATAAACATTTTCGGAAGTTTTAAGATTTAATGAAAATTTCGAATCTTTCCTTTTTTGCTTTACATACAGGACAGACATCCGGCGGAGTTTTCCTTGCGCATAGATAACCGCACACCTTACATCTCCACACATCTATAGAAACTCCTGATACTTTGTTTGCTTTAAGTTCCTTTTTATGTCCTCTCCGCTCCGGAACAGGTTTTAGCTCCTTTTTACCGTTAACCACTTCTTCTGACACATAAAGGGCGCAGTAGCAGGCCCCGTATTGAGAAATATCGTCATCCCGGTAATCACAGGGACATATTATATCAATATCTTTTTCCCTGGAACCTCCGGAGAGGCGGCAGGGGCAGGAACTGTAGCCATAACGTTTGCTGTTTACAATAAGTCCTTCAACTAGATTATCGGTAAACTCACTGTCAGGGTTTAAGTAATACCCTGATTTATCCGCGTCTCGATGAAGTTGTTTTCTGTATTGTTTTATTTCGCTTCCAGATACTTCTATCGAAGGTTTCATTTTGAAAGTTCGCGCTCAAATCCATCGGTATCAAAACCCATAACTACAACACCATCAATAACAACCATAGGGAACCCTTTCTGAGTACTATGCTGCTTCATCTCTGCCTTTGCCTTTGAAGATTCCGGATCTTCAAGAAGATCTACAAATACATGATCAAATTCACATTCTTTCTCTTTAAAGTAGTCAAGCGTTTTTTTACACCAGATACACGTGCTGAGGGCATATATTTTTATCTCTTTATTCTTCATATTACCTCCCAATCAATCTTTTGAAAAATCAAGATGGTCTATCTCAATTTCCACAAGGGCTTCAAATATCTCTTTTACCCTGGGGTCGGCTGCCTCGCCGGCTGCTTTTTTGTAAAACTCTATAGCCCTTGTTTCCCTATCATGGGATTCTTTTAGGTTTTCAGCCTTACTTGAGTGGCAGCTTTCTTTTACTTCCGGCACTTCTTTAAGTTTAAGTATTTTTCTCCATATACTCGCATGCTCGGCTTCCACTTTACCGAGAGCCTTAAAAAGCAGTTTCATTTCAGTTTCTTCCGAGGCCCCGGATGCGCAGGAATAAAACGCAGCGTTACTGAGTTCTACCTGCAGCGCGCGCTCGGCGTTTGCCCTGTCGGTATCATTGAGATCAACATCAAACTCGGCAACTGCAGATGAAGCTTCCTTTATATAATTTATGTGGGCGCCGCAGAACGGGCAGTTAGCAGGCGCAGACTCGCCTATATAAGGATCACCGCAAATTTCACATCTGAACAACTTAACCATATTCTTCTCCTTTCATTACAACAACTACAACGATATTTTTATATATAATTTTACCCTTGCGGGCAAATACTCATAGAAACGATCTGCAGAAAGAAATTACAGTTCCGTACCTGTTTTTATCCGGCATTATTGATGACAGAATTTCTTTAGCCTTGCCGGATAGATCTTTAATCTCTTTTTCAGCGCGTTCGATACTGCCTGATTTTATATATAGACGCACCATATTGCGGCAGTCTTCAACTGAAGGGTTTTCAAGCGACAAAAACTTACGGACACCCTCTTTGGCCCCGCTGTATCCGGACACATAGGTATAATGCATAAGCATTGTTTTCTTTTTACTCATGAGGTCCTCGTAAGGCTCACGGCCCTTTATGTTTTCGGTTATGTCTATTATATCGTCTCTAATCTGAAAAGCTGTTCCCATAAGGCGGCCCCCGGTAAAAATCTCTTCCCTGTCATTTTCAGGGGCTCCTGCCAGAATTGCGCCCGCCAGCATAGGGCAGGCAAAAGTATACCTTGCAGACTTGTAATCATATATTTTTAAAATATCCTCTCTATTTAAATCCTCAATTTTTTCGCTCTCATAAACAAGTTCGCTGAATTCTCCAATCCCGGTTAAGAAGGCCGCTTTCATAACTTCATCGGCAGCAAGACATTTAAGCGAAGGGTTAGCCCCGGCTTCCATAAAAAGTTTTAAACCCATACCGTACAGAATATCTCCGGCTACAATTGCGAGATCTTTTCCTTTTTGACTGTCTCTCTTTCCGGAAACTTTATTAAGAAGGAGATGCATCGCCTTACCTCCCCGCCGGCAATCGGCTTTATCAACTATGTCGTCGTGTATAAGGGCGCATGCGTGAAGAAGTTCAAGCCCTGCAGCAGCAGGAATAACTTTTTCTATAGAATCTGAAGAATATGCCTGCCAGGAGAGAATAAGAAGTATGGAGCGTATCATTTTGCTTTCCCTGCTCAAAAAATCTTCAATGGCGCCATATAGTTTTTCTATGTGTTTATCTTTTCCGTGCACGGCGCGGGTTTCATCAAGAAAATCAAAAATATTTTCCCTGATTAACGCTGACAGTTTTATATAGTAATTACTATTCACATTAAGGCACCAAGGAAAAAAGAAAAAGCGATAATAGTGTTGACCCCGGCATATATTTGAAGTGTTTTTAAATCTATGGTATCAAGATGTTTTTCTCTCTTTTTCAATATCTTTGAATATTTCACGGCAGCCGGAATAAAAATTAATGATATAAGGGAAAGTAGAGGATAGTATCCCAGCACTGCCATAATAATTATCCATATAAACACTGAAAAAAGAACAGATGCATAAATATAAGAAGCTTTTTCTAAACCGGTTCTAATCGGCATCGTTTTTATCCCGGCCGCCCGGTCTTTGTCAATATCCCTTATATTATTGGATATAAGAACCGCTGTTATAAGCAGGCCCGGAGGCAAAGATGCGGCAATGGCGACAAATGAAAGTTCTCCGGTAAGAGCAAGGTAAATACCTGACCCCAGAAGAGGCCCCATAAAAAGAAGTATCATTATTTCACCTGCACCCCGGTATTTATAGGCAAGAGGCGGACCTGTATATGAATATCCTCCGGCAAAACCCAAAACACCCAGCACAAAAAGTAAAAATCCTCTGTAAAATGAAAGTATAACAAGGCACCCGAAACCCAAGGCAAATGTTAAAATCATAAAAATTAAAACTTGGCCGGCGGATACCTCCCCGGATGCCAGTGGATGTACTCTGTCATACTTTGCAGGCAGATCAACCCCTCTTCTGAAATCAAAGTATTCATTTACAAGATTTACAAAAAAATGAAGACAGGCTACCCCAAAAAGTATAACCGGAAAAAGAACCCAAGCCGCAGCTGCGTTCAGGTAAGCAGCAACACCTGCAGCTATAGCGGCAGGAATAAGAGAGGAAATAAGAAAGTTAGCCCTGGCGGCTTTAAAAAAAACAGGTAACCGCAAGGTTCTAGTTTTCATTTCTTTCACCCTTAAGTATATTTATTTCTTTTATTATACGGTTCCCGGGGTCAAGAATCTCGGCTTGGGCAGCATATTTCTCATACAATTCAAAATTCCCTTTGATAAAATATAATTTGGCAATTGTGGCATGAATATCGGCGAAACCAGGATCTTTTGCCAAAGCATCGTAAAGATATTTTTTAGCTTTAGTTATATCCCTTCCGGCTAAACGCGGGGCCATCAAATAATAACTGCCCCAGGCAAACAACACCCCCGGATAGTCAGGATCCAGTTCTCTGGCCTGACGCAGATGGCTGCGGGCGGCAAGTCCTCTTGAAATTCTTCCGAAAACAAAAGATTCCATAGCTGCAGACCCCATTGCTCCACCGGCAATCAGGTGGGCCCTTATCAGGTTTGCCCTGTCTGTTTTCTCTTCCATAGATATAATCCGACGGGCAAGGCGTACCGCCTGCGTATAATTGCCTTTCTCGAAGTGTATGTATGCCTTAGTTACCAGGGCGGGTGCAAAATCAGGTTTTTTTTCCAGAACATCTTCCAGAAGAGCAATGCTTTCAGAAAAAAGCCTGCGGCGCCTGTATATTTCTGCAATTCCCCATTGCGTTTCAGGTGAATTTTCTGTGAGTTCTGCCGTTATCCTAAACCATTTTTCGGCTTCATCATCAAGCCGCCTGGTCAGAAGGTTCACTGCAAGCATATATGCGGCCGGCGCAGAATAAGGATAAGTTGAAATATTGAGTTCAGCATCCTGATACTTATACACATGGTTATGTATTTCAATCCATTCAAAGTTCCCGGCCAATGCCCCAGAAACAAAAATTGAGCTGCAAAAAATGAAAAAAAACAGGAACTTTTTTATATTAATTCTCCAGGTTAAATCCTTCTCTGCGCCAGCTATTGACCCCTCCGGACATATTATAAACCCGGGAGAACCCTTTTCCTTCCATTATCCTCATTGCGCTTCTGCTTCTGCCTCCAACTGCGCAATAAACAAGGTAGGTCTTTTCCCTGTGGAGTCCGTCAATCTCTTTATTGAAATCAGCACCCCCGATGTCAATAAGCAATGAATTTTCTATATGACCGGCTTCGTATTCCCTTTTTGTTCTGACATCTATTATGACAAAACCGGAATTGTCATGGTTTTGGTTTATAAGTTCATAAGCTTCTGAAGAAGAAATGTTTTCTGCAGCAGGAACTTCCTGTAAGTCATTATTAATTTCTATCTTTTCCCTGGCGCAACCGTATAAAGAAAAAAAGCTTAACAGGGCTGCAAAAATGAATTTATTCATCAAATATCATTTTCCCTATCTTAACACCTTCAATACTCCTGAGTTCCTTTTCAAGATTATTTTTCTCTTCGGGACTGCCGCATAGTTCAAGAATAATTATTCCGCTGGCGCTGCAGCTCTCGCTACCCGCCTCGTGAAGGCCTATCCTGGCCTTTATGCTGCATCCATATTTTGTAAGAACTTCCTGAACCTTTCCGGCCTCTTTGACCCTGTTTTCAATACAGACTCCCATGATTTTTTTACAGCTCATTTAGCGGACTCCTTTTTTTAAATAAACACGGCGCATTCTTTGCAACTATTCTGCCTGACTTCCCGCAGTACAGCGCAACAAAAGTCCTGCAGGACTTTGCCCCGTCCAGAGCCTCCTCTTCAGGCCACCGGGCATACCGGCACTTGAGGTCGCACCACTTACTTCTGAAATTATTCATAAACTATATAATTTATATTATGTAAATTTAAAACACTATATGCAATATTTATCATATCACCCCTTGATCCCGCCTATAGATATTCCCTGTATGAGTTTTTTCTGCCCTACAAGGAAAAGAACGAATGTAGGGATGGTTATTATAACCACTGCTGCCATAAGACGGACATAATCTGTAGCAAACTGTTCCTGAAAGACGCTTAGTCCCAGCTGAACATTTCGCATATCACTGGAATGTGTGAATATCAGCCACCTGAACAGGTCGTTCCATTCAGCCACAAAAGTGAATATAAAAAGAGTCCCGGCGGCCGGAAGCGCCTGTGGAAAAACCACTTTCCACAGTGTAGTCCACCTTGAAGCTCCGTCCACAGCGGCGGCCTCTTCAAGTTCTACGGGAACTTTTTTGAAAAACTGCCGGAAAAGATATATGCCGAATCCGTTGGCAAGCATAGGTATTATCATTCCGCGGTATGTGTTTATCCAGCCGAACCGTGAGAGCATTACAAAAAGAGGAACAATCAGAATATGATACGGGATTATAAGTGTAGCAAGAACCGACATAAATATAACTTTTTTACCTTTGAACTCCATACGGGCCAGTGCGTAGCCGGCCAGGGCAGATGTCAAAATCTGACCGAGTGTGACTGATACGGCTACGGTAAACGAATTAAAGAACTGGCGCGGAAAGTTTGTTGCCTGCCAGGCCGATACATAGTTTTCCCAGTTAAACTGCCTTATTATAAGAGAATATTCGCTAAGTACTTCAAGCCGTCCTCTGAGAGATGTAATTACTATCCATATAAACGGAAATATGAAAACAAGGCTGACTGCTATTAGCAGTATATGGGTAATTGCGCGGGAAACTTTCATTTATTCTTTCTCACCGAAAAATCTCAGGTAGAACCAGGTTGCCGCCATGACTATAGAAAAAAGAACCATTGTAGCGGCAGCTGCCATTCCAATATTAAACTCTGAAAAAGCCGTCTCGTATATGTGATAGACCAGCGTAGTGGTGGCTCTCATCGGCCCCCCCCTCGTCATAACGTATATCTGGTCAAAGTCCCGAAATGCGAATATGAGATTTATAACAAGCACGAACGAAGTAGTGGGCAGAAGGTTTGGCCAGGTTACGTATCTGAACCTTTTCAGACCGTTCGCGCCGTCAATCATAGCCGCTTCGTAAAGATTGCGGGGAATTACCTGCAGTCCCGCAAAAAAGATAACCATATTATAACCTATTCTTTGCCATAGTGTTACGATTATAACTGATAGAAGCGCCGTATCAGGGCTACCCAGCCAGTTTATCCTTGATATTCCAGCTCCTGCAAGAATGTGGTTAAGTATCCCGCTTCGGTAGTCGTATATCCACAGCCATATTACTCCGCTTGCCGCAAGGGAAACTATTACGGGTATAAATACCGAACTTCTGTAGATGGAGAATATCTTAATTTTTTCATTTACAAGCGCGGCAATAATCAATCCTATAGCCATTGACAGGGGGACAACTCCGGCCGCATAGACAGCTGTATTGCGGGCTGCCTGGAAAAAGACCGGGTCGGAGAGCATTTCAATATAGTTTTTAAGGCCTGCGAATGAGTAAACCCCTGATATCATATCCCAATTAAAAAAAGAAAGTAACAGCAGAAATATTATAGGTATTACAATAAAAATTATCAGGCACACCAGGCCCGGAGAAAGATAGAGATAGGGTTCCAGGGGCTTATGCCTCAAAGAAGATCCCCGGCCTCCTGTGCCGCTTTACGGAGCGCTTCTACGGGAGAAACCCTTAGATAGAGGGCGCTTTCAATTGCCCTTCCTATCCTGTCAGATATGCGGGAATATTCCTTTACAGGAGGCCTCGCCCTTCCAAACTCCATTGAATCCACAAAAGTTTTTATGAAAGGATTTTCTTCAAGAAACTGCCGGTATTCCGCGGATTCGGCAGCAAGGCGGTTTACAGGAAGATAGCCTGTATTAATTGCCCACTCTACCTGAAATTCTTCTGACATTATGAATTTTGCGAATTCCCAGGCTGCCGCTTCCTTGGGTGCAGTAGACCTGAAGATATAGAGGTTCTCTCCTCCTATGTTGGTAGCTTGTTTTTTATCTCCCGGAAGAGGAAAAGAACCATAGTTTACTGTATCCTGCTGCTGAAGTACGGGATAGTTCCAGGGGCCGTTAATCATCATTGACACACGGCCGGCAAGAAAAGGATCCAGTTTGTATCCGGCGTTTCTTTCGGAAAAAACCGCGCATTCATACTTATGTATAAGATCTATCCAGTACTGCAGGGCCCTTATGCCTTCCTGACTGTCGAACCTGGGCACTGTCATCGTATCGTCCAGGATATCACCGCCGGCCTGCCACAGGAAGGTCTGCCAGGTCCACACTGTCCATTCTTCTGTGCCCAGGGGGATCAGCATTCCGAATCGTTCTATAAGGTCGCTTTCGGCAGAATGCTCTGTAATTTTGATGGCTGTATCACGCAAATCTTCCCAGGTGCGGGGCAATTCAGTTATACCTGCCTCCTGGAAATGGTCCTTGTTGTAGTATACGGCAAGACAGTTTGTTTCAAACGGCACTGTATAGATAACACCGTTATAGCGGCCGGTATCAAGTATCCCTTCATATATTTTAGACGGGTCAAAACCGGTATCTTTTTCGATGAATTTTTCCGCCGGAAAAAGTTTTCCGCTTTCGGCAATCCTGCCTGTATAGACGGGCGCGAACCAGAGAAGGTCGGGCTGGCGGCCGGCGCTGAGAGCAGTCATTATGCGGGGCATAGCCCGGTCCTGAGCGCCTATGTTTTCAAGCTCTATTTTTATATCAGGGTTTCTTTCTTCAAAGAGCCGAACCTTCTTCTCAAGGAGCCGGTTGTTTTCAGGGCTTTCTATGCCGTGCCAGAACCTCAGCACAACCCTGTCGGAAAGACCCCTTCCGCATCCTGATATAAAAACAAGAGATAAGACTGCAAAAAGTTTTACCATCATGGAAACCTCCTATGGTATTCTTCAGCATTCTACTGTTAAAAACATATTAACTAATAATTTTTAAATATCAAAATTAAAAGCGCATAACTGTCAATTTGCCTTTGACCTATATTTTTTGCTATATAAAGGCACCTTAGAGGTTAATTTTGTAGCTTTCTTATGGAGGCGGATTCGTAAAAGGGAGGAAAGAATGGCTAAAGTACTGATTGTGTATTTCTCAAAAACAGGCAATACCCGAAAAATGGCGGAATACGTTGAAGAGGGTGCCCGGCAGGCAGGCGCGGAAACGGAACTTAAAGATGTAAATGACACATCACCGGAAGATTTAGTTGAAGCCGACGGCATAATAATCGGTTCACCTACTTATTACGGTCTTCCATCTTACGAAATCAAAGAACTTATTGATGAAAGCGTGAAATTTCACGGCAAACTGGAAGGCAAGGCTGGAGGCGCCTTTTCCTCTGCCGCAAATACCGGGGGCGGCAACGAAACTACAATAATGGCTATAATACAGGCTTTGCTGATTCACGGTATGGTTGTGGCAGGAACATCCAAAGGAGACCATTACGGTCCGGTATCACTCGGCTCCCCTGACGAAAGAGTAAAATCCCAATGTATCTCTCTTGGAAAAAGGGTGGCTCTACTGGCAGAAAAATTAACTTGCTGAAAATTCTCTTAAACAGAAATTTTATTTTTTCCGCAAGCGTAATCATCGGGCTTGCTGCAGGTGATGTTATGGGAAAACTTTCCTTTCTCAATATGCCTATTCTTATGATTATAATGACTATTTCCTTAACGGAAACCGATTTTTCAGCATTCAGGGATATTAAAAAATCCGCAAGTCCGGTTGCGGCAGGCATTGTTTTTAACTATATCCTGACATTTTTTGCAGTTATAGCTGTAGGTAAACTTTTTCCTCTGGGAGAATCCGTATGGGCAGGACTTGTCCTTGCCGCCGCTACGCCGCCGGGCCTGGCAATAGTTCCTTTTACAGCACTTCTGGGCGGAAACCTGTTTTATGCCTCCACCGCCACTCTTTCGGCTTTTCTTGCAACTCTTTTCCTGATGCCGTGGCTGACCGCTTCCTTTACCGGCAGCAAGGCGGTAAGCTTTTTATCCATACTCAACCTTATGATACTGCTTGTTATCATACCTCTCATTCTGGGAGTAATATTCCGGCGAATAGGGTTTGCTGATATCGCAAAAAAAATACACGGCCCGGCCGTAAACCTGGGATTCGGAATAATATTTATAGTTATATTCGGCGTAAACAGGATTTTTCTTGTAACCGAGCCGGGTTATATCATAAAGCTTCTTATAATTTTCACAATTGTTGTTTTCGGCATCGCCTACGGGATGAAATATGCCCTGAAGAATAAAAACATCAGCAGGGAAGACAAGATAAGCATCATAATAGTATCCACAATAAAGAACTCTGTATTCGGAGCTACTGCGGGACTTTCGCTTCTGGGGCCTGAGGGAGCTCTACCCGGAACAGTTATGTCCTTTGTTATACTGGTTTACCTTATATTTATAGATAAGATAATCAGGCCTGAAACACTTTAAAACAAGATTATTAGCCTTCGTTTATTTCAAGGACTTTAACGTTAAACAGAAGGTTCTCTCCGGCAAGGGGATGATTGAAATCGATTTTTATATCTTCTTCCTCTACCTCTACAACTTTTACCGGCATCACCTGACCGGAAGGATTCTGGGTCTGAAGCATCATCCCTTCTTTGGGTTCCAGTCCTTCGGGAAGCTGAGAACGGGGAACTGTTTTTACCAGTTCTTCGTTTCTTGAACCATACGCGTTATCAGAGTCTATCTTAAATTCTTTTTCCTCGCCGATTTCCATTCCCATTACCGCATGGTCAAACCCCGGGATAACCTGTCCGGCCCCGGCAGTAAATTCCAGGGGCTTATCATCCTGAGATTTATCAAATACCTGGCCGCTTTCAAGTTTGCCTTCGTACTGAATTTTAACCTTATTCCCTTTTTCTACAGCCATTTTTCCTCCTTAAGCTGGTTCTTTTTACTTCCTGAAACTGTAAGAACCTAACAAATATGGAAGTATAATGCAAATAACCTCTTTTTGATTATGTATGTAGAATTGCAGGTATGTTACCTGGATATGGAGTATTTTCTGTATTTGCCGGTTTTCAGGTTGATGATAGCGTAATCAAAGTTTCCCCCCTGTCCCGGTTGTATACATACGGTTTTTCCAAGTTTGGCTGTCCATTTTTCAGAGACATAAGGCGATTCGTGTATATGCCCGTGAAGAGAGAACCGGGGCTGTTTTTCTTTTATGAAATTATATACTGCCTTTGAACCTACCCTGTCTCCCGTAAGGCAATGGTCAAGCCCAAGCCGGACGGGAGGCATGTGAATAATATATATTGCTTTTCGTGTATCTTTCGGGACCGGCAGTTTCTTAAGCTCTTCATCAAGAGTGGGCAGTTCTGATGCGCGTTTCATCCAGTTAATGTATTTAAACCCTTTTTTTGTGGAAACAACTCCTTTCATTCTATCTTCTTTAAGCCTGTATTTATCGGTGTCTCTTCTGCACCTGTCCTTGAGCAGAAAGGGATAGTCTGCGACAAGGTTCATTCCTATGAATTCATAGTCCCCAATTTTTTTCTTCTTCCGGGCAATAGAGTAAACATATTTTAACTGTTTAAGAGTATTCTCGAACAATTTATCGAATACTTTAAGGTCATCGTTTCCCGGCATGGAAAGATAGTATATTTTTGATTTTTCGAACTCTTTGAAGTAATTTTCAAGAAAGCCGGAAATAAACTTGTCCTGCCTGAACGGATCCCAATCACTCGGGAACATATCTCCGCCGTTTATCGCCACATCTACTTTTTTTCCCTTGGAAGCTTTGTACATCTGTTCGTACTTCCATTTATCTCCGTGCAGGTCAGTCGCGTATAATATTTTCATTTTTTTCTCATCTTTCTTCAAGCGCAATAATGAAGGTGACACTATTTTTCTTTTTTAACCATTTTGATGATAATGTCAAAAGAATTATTGCAGCAAACCCCGCAACTATGGTCTGGCCCGTCATAAAATCTGCCGTACCTTTCCAGGGATAGAAGCCGTTAAGCATCCAGTGGATAAGAAAAGCGCTTGTAATCCTGCCTCCCGTAGAGTTATAGGCAATGTTCATAAATACGGTTATGATGAATATATTCGCAGTAAATCTTGCCAGGGCTGCCGGCAGGGGCATCGAAGAGGCAAAATGAGTATCCGATGCAAATGTAATTATAAACGCCGGGGCATGCCAGAGGCTGTGAATCAGGGCTAAAACAATGACAACTTTAACCGGAGACATATAGCGCTGCATAAGTGGCTGAGCAAATCCGCGCCAGCCGAATTCCTCAACCGGTCCGGCTGTTGCGCGCAGGAAGAATAGAAAAACAAATAAAAACCACGATCCTCTATACCACGAAAGAGAATCTGCAGTGCCCATCGCCAGTTCCAGTAAAGCTCCGGAAAAATAGATTGCCGGAATTCCTATAAGAGCAAAAATCCACCAGAATCCTCCTATTTTCCAGTCAAGTATTCTTGCAGCGTAAGACCTTACTCCCTTTAAACCGTAAAGTTTAAGCATAATTAAAAATGCGGATATGGCAGGCCCCCATACCGCTATGAAATAAAACGGGGTATACATCTTAAGGCTGAACGAAAACGAGGGTATTAGTCCCGCTAGTATTAACCCGGCGGCTGGTATTCCCCATGAAAAAGCAAAAGTCAGCAGGAAAAAAGAGAACAGGTGTTTTTTTGTAATTGGTTTTTCCATTTTAAGATTATATAAAAGTTTCGCTGATTAGAAAAAACCCTGGAGAAAGCTTTTTTTCTTAGACTTTACCCGGGATTAAGGGAGGAACGGGACAGCCTATCGCATCGGCAGTCACCCTGATAAGTTCTGCCTGGCTGACTGTTATATGCCCATCGGCGGCAACACAGGAAACCGCGGCATCGATTATTTGCTTTTTTATCCCGGGTGCGGCCCTGTTTATTTTTTCAAGAGCCAGATCAAACTTTTTAAGATCGCACTCTGACAGGGGTAAAAGCCCTCCACGCTGCAAAGATATCCCCAAAGATGCCGCAGACTTTTCAAAAGCGGCAGTCTTTTTTGTTTCGTCATCTATGCCGTGATTTGCCAGCATAGACAAAAGCAACCGCAACTCCTCCGCCAGCTGTTTAATAGTTCTGTAATTAACCTTTGGAGATGAGGGCTTGCCGAAAGCCGGCTGAAGGTGGCGCAGCAGCATAGACTGCACTGTATATTCAAAGAGAGATATTTTACCGTCTGCATCTACAAGTTTTTTAACATACTCCTTAAATTTGCCGTATTGCTGTAATGAAATATCCCGCAATGTTGCTATTGACATATCCAGAATAGGAAGACGGTAACCGGCTTCCAGCGTTGCAATTTTCGATGCAATATCTTGAACCGTATTGAATACGTTTTTTTCTGTATTTGCCTTCAGCATATCAATCTGGTTTCTCTTTATATCCTCATCCCTGCTTAAAAGAAGAGCATATACAACAGCCTGGGACCCTGATTTGGTGTGAGAGGCTCTCAGTAGTAATCCCGGCATTTTCCTGTGCAGCGAAGAGGCATAACTCAAATACTCTGAATCTGTTGTACCTACCGAAGATACAACACGCTTTGGGTCTACGCTGAATTTCCCGCCGCTTCCGGCAGCAAAACCCGCAACGCGGGACTCCGGGGATGCTGCTTTTGAATCAGAACGACCGGTTTTACCCTCAAAAGAAGGATCAATCTTTTTTATTCTTTCATCAAGGGGAGGATGGGTCGACATCAGCTTATTCAAAAACCCGGTGAAGTTGCTTGAAAAGAAAAGGTGGCTGGCCTCGGACGCATGTTTGTTCTCAACTTTTGATCCATCAGCGAAATTCCCTATCTTTTTAAGGGCCCCGGCTATACCGGAAGGATTTCTGGTATACTGAACAGAAGAGGCGTCTGCAAGATATTCGCGCTGGCGGGATATGGCGCTCTTGATGAGGTTGGCAAAAAATACCCCGATATAGCCTATCAGCATAAGTGCCAGCCCCAGAACAATAATTGCAAGCTTGCCTCCCCCTCCTTCACGGCTCGAGCGGGAGCGGCGGCCGTAGGCAGAAGAATAAAATGATGAGCGGAGTATCATGATTCCAATAAAAGCTATGACCAGTATACCGAAGAGAACTCCCATTAATTTTACGTTAAGCCGCATATCACCGTTTATGATATGGCTGAACTCATGGGCAATGACTCCCTGCAGCTCCTCACGGGACAGGTTCTCCAGGCATCCCCGGGTTACTCCTATTACGGCATCATCCGGAGAAAATCCGGCTGCAAACGCGTTTATACCCTTTTCTCCATCAAGCATATATATCCGCGGCACCTGAGAGCCGGAAGCTATAGCCATCTCCTCTACTATATTTAGAAGTTTTTTCTCCCCGGGATCGGTAGTGTCGCGTTCCACCTGCCGCCCGCCTAGTAACTCCGCTACTGACTTGCCTCCTGTCGATAGCTGGTGAACTTTATGAAGAGTCCCTCCGGCTATTATAAGGACAGTTATGCCTGCAACTGTAATAAAAAGTCCGGGGTCCCAAAAGGAAGGTTTTACAAGTGACTCCTGTGAAGCTCCCCAGTAGACAAAAATCAAGACAGATACCGCATAAACTGCGATAATAATAAAAATAACCGCCAGAATATAATAAAATAGCAAAACCCCCGTTTTACGGCGGGCCCAATCCTGGCTTTCAAAAAAATCCATTACACGGGCAGCCATGGATCTTCAGTCAGAAAGAAACTTTTGGCGCTTCTTTTTCCTTCTCGTCCTCTATCTTAAAAAGAACCGCTTCCTTGAACCCCATCGGGCCTGCAAGGACAACATTGGGAAAAATTTCTCTTTTGGTATTGTAAGCCATAACCGCATCATTATAGGCCTGGCGGGCAAAGGAAACCTTGTTTTCGGTTGAGGTAAGCTCTTCGCTAAGCTGGCGCATGTTCTTGTCCGCCTTGAGGTCCGGGTATCTTTCCACAGTAACGAGAAGCCGCCCAAGAGCGCCGCCAAGCTGACCCTCTTTTTGAATAAGTTCCTGCATAGCCTGGGGGTCTTCGGGATGCTGCGAAGCCTTCTCCTCAGCAGAAGAAGCCTGGCTGCGAGCTTTGACAACAGCTTCCAGAGTTTCTCTTTCATGTTTAATATAGCCTTTTGCCGTTTCAACCAGGTTGGGAATAAGATCGTACCGGCGTTTGAGCTGAACATCAATCTGCGCAAAAGCGTTTTTAAACCTGTTTCTTAACTTAACCAGTGTGTTGTAAACCTTGACCGCAACTAAAACAAGAATTACAAGAACCACCAATAATACAATAGCTGTAGGATTCATAGAAAGTTTCTCCTTTAATTTTTAATCCCAAATTCCGCAATTAATTATATTTTATGAAACAACGAATAACGTGTCAAACTGATAAAAAGATATTTATATATACCCTATTCTTCGTTCTTTTCTTAAGATTATCCAAAATTTTTCTTTAAAACTTCCAGTTAACAAAAACCATAGCCGGAGAAAGTTCCCCCGGAAGGTTGGCCAAAAATTCATTCTGAGGAATTATATTTATCATTCCTATCTGCAGGCCACTGTCAACTCTTGAAGCGTAATTAAGAAACCCGAACTGCACGCCCGTAAGACGGCTGGCGTAATTTATGGTGCCCGTCTGCAAACCCGTCATCCGCCCGTCGGTATAGTTTAAAAACCCGGACTGCCACCCGGTAAACTCGCGGGTTGTCAGATTTATAGCTGCCCACTGTATACCTTTGTACCTGTTAGCATAGTTAAGCAGAAAAGCAATACTGAATCCGGAACTCTCACCCGGAGCCCCTTGAATAATTCCCAGGGCAAGCGCGCTCTGGGGATTCTCTCCCCATACGCCTATTGTTATACCTTTAATTGTTTCGCTCCGCGGGCGAAGAGCTATTTCAGGCGTAAGGCTCAACTGAAACGGACTGGCCGCAAAAACAACATTTACTGCAGAAACAGTTAAAATAACCAACAAAACAAAAATCTTTTTCATTTATTGCCTCCCTTGTTCTGTCTCCCGGTCCACAAATACTGTAACTCCTGTTTTTATGCTACTTATTTAAGAACAGTTATCAAGAATAAATGTTAGTTGAACCGGTACCCCATTGAAACCCTGTGGGTCAGCCCAAGGTCTTCAAATGAGGCAAATCCGTAATCAAATACTATATCCGAGTACTCCACACCGAACCCCGTAGTAAGGTGGCTCAGAGCGTCAAGGCCTTCAGCATAGGATTTAAAACCAAGACGCAGCGAAAGCAGAAAATCTCCCGCAGGGTAGCCGGCATTTACTCCGGCATTGAACTTAAACGGAACGTCATTAGATAAATCAGTCTCGGCAGACCCCAGCATATTAAACGGGCCCAGAACAAATGGATATGAAGCCCCAAGGCGCACTATCAGAGGAAGCGGGTCGGAATCATTGCGGTATTTCATCTCTGTACCC